>NZ_JBNCLD010000017.1:0-35178 GCF_049844505.1 Micromonospora sp. DT229
AGCCCGACAATCCCACTACACACGCCGCCTCAACCTCGAACTCCAGCCATGATCCCGAACGGCGGCTGCCGTACTAGTCAACATTCCGATAAGGAGGCGGACGACGCGCTGTTTACACCGCACCCGCTGATCGCACAGAGGCCCTGGTCCGCCTCGATGAGCCGCAGGCAGCTGGAAGCGGCCGGGGCTCAACCCGCCAGCGGCTCAGCGTTCTTTGGCCGGATCACCTGCTTTTCCAGTCATCACCGTCGAGGTGAATCTGGTCCTCGTCGGACGGCGGCCTCCCGTCACCGCAGGTGATCTTGGCGTCGCGGTCAACTCTTACGTCAGCCTTCGAGCTCAGGAGGTCACGTTTGAGGAAGGTGAAGTACGTCGTCTGGTGCAGCACGACCGGCTTCGGACGGCCGACCCAGTCGCCCCACCGTACGATGAATTGATACGGCTCGCCGGGCTCCCGAGGTTCCACCTTCGCCCACACCATGCCGTAGCCAAGCCCCCACACGCCGAACTCGCAGTGCGCGCTGCGGACTCCCGTCTCTTCTGCCTGCACGGCGGTCACTGCAAACAGCGCCCCGAAGACCGCCACAAGGGCGGCTACCCGCCGGAAGCCGCGTGGGCGTTGATGCTGCCACCGCCACCGCAGACAGAGAACGATCAACCAGGTCAGCGCAGCCAACAGGCAGAGCAGGAGAAGCATTTTAGGAGCGCTGTTGACTTCGTACGGCAGCGCGGGTCGGAAGAACATGGCCCCGACTGCCAGCACCACGCCAGCCACCCCCAACACGGTA
Organism: Micromonospora sp. DT229; assembly: GCF_049844505.1. Taxonomy (NCBI): domain Bacteria; kingdom Bacillati; phylum Actinomycetota; class Actinomycetes; order Micromonosporales; family Micromonosporaceae; genus Micromonospora; species Micromonospora sp. DT229. The sequence goes on from NZ_JBNCLD010000017.1 coordinate 789, forward strand.
CCCAGCTGTTCGCCATTGCTGTGGGGCTGGCCGTCCTCTGCAGGTACAGTCATGGCGCCTCCCGAGGCAGATCCCGATTCAGCAGTACGGGACGTCGTCGTTGAAGTACGGCGCACCGCGCAGGCGGCCGGAGGTGTTTCCGTTGGTACGGGATCAACTTCTTGCACTGGGCGATGGGGTCGCAGCCCACAGTGAGAAACTCCGCCTTGCGCTCGGCGAACTGCAGGTAGCTCAGCGTCCCAGCTTCCTCGGCGTACCGCACCCGATCAGCGGCGGTGGCAGGGGCAGCGAGTGCCCTTAGTCGTTCACGTGTGGCCTACCTCGCCATCGTCCTAACGCGACAGCTACACGTCAGACACGGGCGCATCCATCGAGCGTTGTCCACAAAGGACGAGTATTCTGCGATTGACCGAGTTGAGGTAGTCTTGTGGCGATCAGCCAGCCTCAGAGCAGCAGTGTCGAGCAGTTGTCGCGGTGGTCGACAGGGCCCACAGAACCGCAACCTGAGAGGTCAGACCGTGCACGGGTCAGGGATGCTCCGCGCCGATCTGCTCAAGCGCCGGTTGCGACCACGCCACAACGGTTAGCACCGGCTCTCCTAGCGGAGGAAGCTCGACAACAATTCCCTGAACTCCAGCGGATGTTCGACCGTCGGTACGTGCCCGCATCGGCCGAAAACGTGCAGCCGGACATCGGCGAGATGTTCGAGGAGGGGCTGGGTTGCCGTCGCCAGTGGAACGATTCGGTCCTCGGCGCCGTGCACGAGCAGCACGGGCGCGCGGATCGCCGCCAGGGTCTGCGGCGAGAGGGTGAGGTCGTCGACCCATCGTGCCCTGGGTGCAGGGAACAGCGAGGCGTACGCGGCCGCCCCCGCTCGCATCGCGGTTGCGCGGGCCTCGACGGCCGCGTCGGTCACCAGGGTCTGGTCGTGCACCAGGCGGGTCAGCATGTCTCGTGCTCCGAGCGCGCCGGCGGGGGCGGCCCAGATCGCGTCGAGATCGGCGGACAGCGGCGCCCCGGGGGCCCCCATCGTCGAGACCGCCACGACCCGGGTGACCTGCTGGGGGCGCGCGGCCGCCAGCGCCAGCGCCACGGCACCACCCATGGAGTGACCCACCACGGCGTAGTGCTCGATACCGAGCGCATCCATGAGGCCGGCGGCCTGCTCCGTCCACAGCCGGAGCCCGCCTCTGGCGCCCGCCGGGACAGGGGTACGGCCGAACCCGGCGTGGTCAGGAGCGATCAGGTGCCAGGAGGTGTCCAGCGCCTGCGCTGTCGTCGCCCAGGCTCCGGACCCGGTCGTGCCGGGTCCGGAGCCGTGCAGCATCAACACCGCAGGGCCGGTGCCGCTCTCCATGAGGTGCACAGGAGAGCCGTCGACGGTGATGGTTCGCAGTGCTGTCACCGGGCCAGGTGCGTTCAGGCCGATGCGGGGTCGACGGACTTGGTGAAGACCTCCATCATCGCCCTGCCGAACTGCGGCATGTCGGGCCATCCCCGGCAGGAAACGAGGTTGCCGTCCACGACGTCCGGGGCGTCGATGACGGTCGCGCCCGCGTTCTCCATGTCACCGGTGATCGGCGGGAAGCAGGCCGTCTTCCGGCCCTTCAGCAGCCCGTACACCGCCGGTACCTGGGCGCCGTGGCACACCAGCGCGATGGGGAGGTTGCGGGCGAAGAAGTGCTCGGTGATGCGCCGGACGTCGGCGTCGACCCGGATCCACTCGGGGGCTCGTCCGCCGGGAATGATGAGGGCGTCGTAGCGCTCGAGGTCGACCTCGGCCCAGGGCACGTCGACCGGCAGCTTCCGGCCGTTCTTCTCCACGTAGGCGTCGGAGTTGGGGTCGAACTCGTGGATGACCAGTTGCACGTCACGCATCGTTCGTGACGAGACGTCGACGTCCCAACCGCCTTCCTGTACGCGGTAGTAGGGGTACATGGTGTCGAGTTCCTCGGCGGCGTCGCCGGTCAGGAGCAGCGCTCTGGGCACCTGCTTCTCCTCGCATCTGGGGACGGGCGAGATGAATCCAATACGATCCGATCGGTTCAGCATTCCCCGGCCCCGTCCGCCCGTCAAGCCTCTGCCGCGACCGGGTCCGCTTCCTTGAGCTCGTCGAAGAATCGACGGAAGCGCTCGCCGGAGCGCAGGATGTGCCGACGCATCGCGTAGGCGGCGGCGTCGGGGTCTCGCGCGGCGATCGCGGCCACGACATCCTCGTGCTCGGCCATGGCCAGGTGGGTGACCTGGGCGTCGCGGTGCAGCCGGAACAGGTGCACGTGGCTGTGCAGGCGAGCGAGCGTTTCCCGGATGACCTGGTTCTCCGCGCTGGAGGCGACGAGATCGTGGAAGGCGGCGTCGCGGAGACCGAAGGCGCCGTAGGCCGCGGGCCCGTGGCCGCCCTCCAGCTCGGCCATCTCCCCCAGCATCCGTCGCAGGCCGGCGACCTGCTCCAGGGATGCGCGTTCGGCGGATCTGCGTGCCGCTGCCGGTTCCAGGAGCAGGCGGATCTCGAGCATGTCCTCGAATCGACTACGGGTGATCTGGGGCGGGATGCGGTAGCCGGCGTGGGGTACCCGTACGACCAGGCCCTCGGCCTCCATGCGGTTCAGTGCGTCCCGGATCGGTGTCTGCGAGACCCCCAGCTCTCGGGCCAGGACGTCGATCGTGACGCGGGAGCCCGGCTCGATCCGGAGCGACATCAGCTGCCCCAGCAGGGTGTCGTACACCTCGTCGGCGAGCCGACCGCCGGCTCGTCCCGACGACCCTGCGCCCGGCACGACCCTGCGGCCCCGCGCGATCATCGCTTCATCGTCCATCGTGACCTGAGGCCTTCCTCGCGCCCTTCGGGAACCCATTGACAGCAGTCACAACGCTGCGGCATGCTGACGCCCCACCGGATCGTATAGGAAAAGTGGCGGATGATCGTCATCCTGCGCCACAGCATCGAACCGCCCACCACCGCTCTACTCGATCACCTGAAGTTCCCACGAGCATGCGCGAGGTCCCGCTCGGTTCGGTCACCGGGCTGCGGTTGGACCGAAGGACTCCTCGACGGCGTGCAGGCCCCGTGCGTCGCGGCGCACTCGTGACGCCGGGCCGCGGGTAGCCCCTGCGCGACAGCCCGGCACCCCCGCATGAACCACCCGGCAACTGCTCGGCGAAGCACCTAGCGAGGTCCTAGAAGTCCGAACCCAGAAAGCAGGCAGGAATATGCGACATTCACCGCGAACGAAACGATTGTCCGCTCCCCGGCGAAGGGTGCAGCTGGCGACGGCGGCCATGCTGCTGGTGGCCACGACCGTGGCGGCGTGCGGCGATGGCGGGGACGACGGCGCGACGGCGAGCGCTCCGAAGGCGCCGGCGACCATCCCGGAACTCACCACGGACCCGCTGACCCTCAGCTTCATCTGGTTCGACTGGCCGCCCGCCCAGGCACTGGAAGCCTTCGCGAACGCGGAGTACAAGAAGGAGCGGCCGAACGCCACCATCAAGGTCAACACCGTGCCGAACGCCAACTGGCACGACGCGATGTTCACCCAGTTCGCCGCGCGCAAGACCGACTTCGACATCGCGATCCTGGACTCGCAACACATCGGTGAGGCCGTGACGAACGGCAACATCCTGGACATCACCGACTTCGTCAAGAACAACATCGACGTCGAGGCCTACAACCCGTACCTCCTGGCGGCGTACGGCCAGTTCCCCCAGGCGGAGACCGGCCAGCGCGACGAGAACGCCAGCCTGTACGGACTGCCGTTGCTCGGCGACACCTGGACGATGATCTACCGCAAGGACCTGATCGGCGACCAGCCGCCGCAGACCTGGGACGAGATGATCTCAGTCGCCGAGAAATGCCAGGCGGACAACCCGGGCGTCAGCGGGCTGGCTTTCCACCAGGCCAACGGCTCCGACGCCGCGGCCGTCACCTACAACACGGTCAACGGCGTGTACGGCGGCAACCTCTGGGACCCCAAGAACCGCAAGATCGAGGGCATTCTCAACGACGCCGCGGGCCATGAGGCGCTGGACGTCCTGGTCAACAAGATGAAGCCGCTGACTGCCAGGGGCTCCGGCAACTGGTTCATCGACGAGGTGAACGCGGCGGTCGCCCAGGGGAAGGCCTGCATCGCGTTCAACTGGATCGCCGCGAGCGGCGGCCTGCTCGATCCGAAGGAGTCGACCCTCGGCGCCACCCGGGAGCAGATTCTCGACAAGCTGGGTTTCGCCACCCTGCCCAGTCAGAAGACCAACCTGGTCCCGCTGGGCGGTATGGGGATGCACGTGTCAGCCTACTCCGCCGAGGCTAACCAGCTGGAGGCCCTGAACTTCATGAAGTGGTTCCAACGGGCTGACATCCAGAAGAAGTGGGCAGCCGCTGGTGGGGTGCCGTCGCGTACGGACGCCCTGGAGTCACCCGAGTTCCTCAATGCCGGGCCGTTCAACAAGGTGTACGCCGACTCGGTGCCGCGGATGCGGGACATGTGGAACGTGCCCGAGTATGCGCAGCTGGTCGACATCGAGAACACCAACGTCAACGCGGCTCTCAACGGTGCGAAGAACCCGAAGGCCGCGCTCGACGACATCGCCAAGGAGCAGCAGAGCGTACTCGACTCCAGCAGCCGCAGGGGCGGCGGCGGACTGTGAGTGACCCCGTACCTCTGACGACCGATGCCGGGCAGGTGGCGGCTGCGCCGCCACCTGCACCGGGTCGGTTCCGCCGGCTGAGCGACCGGGGACTGGCCGTGGCCTTCATCTCCCCGGCGCTGCTGCTGCTGCTCGCGATGTCGGTGTTCCCGTTGCTGTGGGCGCTGTACCTGTCCTTCACCGACTACTCGGCCACCCGTGGGGGGCGCGCCTACTTCGTCGGGTTCGGCAACTACACCGCCATCCTGACCTCGGCGCAGGTCCACCAGCGGGCTCTGACGACGCTGATCTACGTGGTCGGTGCGGTCACCCTGCAGACCGTGCTCGGTTTCACCATCGCGTACCTGATCTCCCGGCGTACGCATGGGCGCGGGTTGCTGACCACCCTGTTCCTGGTCCCGATGATGCTGTCGCCGGTCGTGGTCGGGCTGTTCTGGCGGTTCATGCTCGACGCCCAGTTCGGCGTGATCAACAGCATGCTCGGTTCGCTCGGCCTGGGGCAGGTGGAGTGGCTCACCCGGCAACGGACGGCGCTGATCTCTCTGATCGTGGTCGACACCTGGCAATGGACGCCGTTCATCATGCTCATCGCCCTGGCGGGGCTCACCGCGGTGCCCAAGTACCTGTACGAGGCCGCCTCGATCGACCGGGCGTCGGAGTGGTTCCGGTTCCGCACCATCACCCTTCCGCTGGTGTGGCCGCTGCTGCTGATTGCCGTGTTGTTCCGGGCCATCGAGGCCTTCCGGCTGTTCGACCTCGTCTACATCCTGACCAACGGAGGTCCGGGTGTCTCCACCGAGACCTTGTCGTTCCACGTCTACAAGGTCGCCTTCCTGGGCTTCAACACCGGAACCGCCTCGGCGTACGGAATCCTCATGGTCCTCGTCGTCATCGTCCTCTCGCAGATCTACCTGCGCTACCTGAACAGACTCAAGGAGGGCTGATGGCCGTCTCCGTCGACGAGGCCGTGTCCACAGGTCCCGCCCGGGATCGCAGCTCCCCCGCGCGCCGCCGAGGGGGCCGGGGCCGCTCCGTGCTGGAGGTCGCGGCGCTGACCGTACTGGCCGTGGTGATGCTCTTCCCGGTGCTGTGGATGATCGAGACCTCCATCAAGGAGAACCGGGACGTCTACGCCGTGCCGGCCGAGTTCTTCGGCTTCACGGTCACCATGGACCATTTCAAGGACGTGTTCGTCGGCCCCGACGGCGGTCGCTCGGACCTGTCGGTCGCGTTCCTCAACTCCGTGCTGGTCGCCGGGGCCTCCACGGCGCTGGCCACCCTGTTGGGGGTACCGGCGGCCTGGGCCTACTCACGCTTCGCGGTGAAGGCCAAGAAGGACCAGCTGTTCTTCATCCTGTCCACCCGCTTCATGCCGCCCGTGGTGGTCGTGATCCCGATCTTCCTCATGTACCGGCAGGTCGGACTCATCGACACCAAGCTCGGTCTGATCCTCATCTACGCCGCGTACAACCTGCCGTTCACGATCTGGATGATGAAGGGGTTCGTCGACGAGGTGCCCGCGGAGTACGAGGATGCCGCCATGCTCGACGGGTACACCCGGCTCCAGGCGTTCCGGCGGTACACCCTTCCCCTGCTCGTGCCCGGCATCGCCGCGACGGCGGTCTTCGCCCTCATCTTCTCGTGGAACGAGTTCGTGTTCGCGATCTTCCTGACCTCCAGCGACAGCGTGCGCACCGCCCCACCCGCCATCGCCGGCCTCATCGGCGGCACCACCGTGGACTGGGGTCTGGTGGCCGCCGCCTCCGTGGTGTTCGCCCTGCCGGTGCTCCTCTTCGCCTACCTGGTACGCAAGCACCTCATCGCCGGTGTGACCCTCGGGGCGGTGCGACGCTGATGGCCGGCATCGAGGTGACCGCCCTGCACAAGCGCTACCCGGACGGCACGGTCGCGGTCGAGCAGGTGGACCTGTCGATCGGCCACGGCGAGCTGTTCGTGATGCTCGGTCCGTCGGGTTGCGGCAAGACGACCACGCTGCGGGCCATCGCCGGCTTGGAGCGGCAGACGACCGGCGACATTCGCATCGGCGACACCCTGGTCAACGACCTGCCACCGGCCGAGCGGGACATCGCCATGGTGTTCCAGTTCTACGCCCTCTACCCGCATCTGAAGACCCGCGACAACCTGGCGTTTCCCCTGCGGGCCGAGGGGCTGCCCAAGTCGGAGGTGCATCAGCGGGTCGACGAGGCCGCCCGGCTGATGCGGCTCGGTCCACTCATGGACCGGCGACCGCGCCAGTTGTCCGGCGGGGAGCAGCAACGCGTAGCGCTCGCCCGCGCCCTGGTGCGACGGCCCCGCGCGTTCCTGATGGACGAACCCCTCACCAACCTGGACGCGGAACTGAGGGCGGACATGCGAACGGAGATCAAGCACCTGCAGGGAGAGTTGGGGGCGACGATGGTCTACGTCACCCACGACCAGGTCGAGGCGATGTCGCTCGGTCACCGGATCGCCATCCTCAACAAGGGCCGCGTCGAGCAGATCGGCACCCCGCTTGAGGTGTACGACCGTCCGGCGAGTCTTTTCTGCGCCGCCTTCATCGGCTCCCCGCCGATGAACCTGATCGAGGTGGAGTTGGCCGACGGGAAGCTGCGCAGTCGGGGTGGGCTGGCCCTCACCCCGCCGCCCGGCCTGCCCCGCGACCGTCGCCTGGTCGCGGGTGTGCGGCCGGAGGCCCTGGAGGTCAGCGCACCGGGGGCGGAAGGTTCGGTTCCGGCCCGCGTGCTCTCGGTGGAGTGGCTGGGCGACGAGATCATCTACGTCGTCGACCACGGCGACCAGCACGAGGTGCGGGTGCGGATGCCGCCGACTGTCCGGTTCGCCGCGGACGCACCGGTCGGACTCCGGCACACCGGTGCCACCCCGGCGGTCTACGACCCGCGAACGGAAGAGTTGGTGGCCTGATGGGAACCGTGGCAGCACAGGGGCTGTGCAAGTCCTTCGGCAAGGTCCAGGCCCTGGACGGGGTGACCCTGGACGTGCCGGACGGCTCCTTCTTCGTCGTACTCGGACCCTCCGGGGCAGGCAAGACGACCACCCTGCGAGCGATCGCCGGCCTGGAGAAGCTCGACGCCGGGTCGGTGCACCTGGACGGCAGGGACGCGACCGGTGACACCCCGGCCGCACGCGACCTGGCCATGGTCTTCCAGAGCTACGCCCTCTACCCGCGACACACGGTGTACGAGAACATCGCCTCGCCGCTGCGGGCCCGCCGTTGTTCTTCCAGCGAGATCGCCGCCGCCGTCGAACGGATGTCGCGCCTGCTGCACATCGAACGGCTGCTGCAACGTCGTCCCGCGCAGTTGTCCGGCGGTGAGATGCAGCGGGTCGCCCTGGCCCGGGCGCTGGTCCGTAGCCCGCGCGCGTTTCTCATGGACGAGCCGCTGACGAACCTCGACCTCAAACTCCGCGTCGAGATGCGTACCGAGCTCACCCGGATCCACCGCAGCCTCGGGGCGACCTTCGTCTACGTGACCAACGACCAGGTGGAGGCCCTGTCCATGGCCGACCAGGTGGCGGTCCTCAAGGAGGGCACGGTGCAACAGGTCGGCACACCGACCGAGGTGTACGAGCGTCCCGCCAACCAGTGGGTCGCCGGATTCGTCGGGAGCCCTCCGATCAGCCTGCTCCCCTGCCACGCCGAGGGAGATCGTCTGGTCGGTGCGGAGGGGTGGACGCTGCCGAGACCCCGCTGGACCACCGCCGAGGACGGTCGTCCGTTGCTGCTGGGCCTGCGTGCGGAGGACCTGTCCGTCGAGCGACGGGGGGACGCGTCGCTGCCGGGAGAGCTCTACGGGCTTGAGCCGCTCGGTGACCGAACGGTGGTCGACGTCCAGGTGGGGACGACGATCCTCAAGGTCAAGGCACGACCCACCGTCACCGGTACGCCGGGCGAGCGACTGCTTGTCACGGTCGACCTGGACCGTGCGCACCTGTTCGACGCGGACACCGGGCTGTCGCTGTCCGAGGCCGGGCGGTAACCGCGCCGGGCGGCGACGCCGGCACCTGGCAATCGCGCCTCGGCGGACCGTCACACGGCCTGACGACGCGGAGACGCCCGGTGAAGGCGATCGGTAGCGCGGGCGGCGCCCCGCAGACAGGGCTTCGGCTACCTCGCCCAGACGAGGGACGTGTGACCCGTCCGTCGGTGTGCCCGATCGCTGAGGCACGCCGGATATCACCGAGAAGAGCACAGGAGGCGAGGCCATGAGTGACCCGATGAACGTCCTGGCCCCCGAGCACCGGCGGCTGCGGATCGGCGACGCCTGGCGCGACGCCGCAAGCGGAGCCACCTTCGCCGTCGAGGACCCGGCCACCGGCAAGACCATCGCCGAGGTGGCGGACGCCGAGGTCGTCGACGGGCTCGCCGCTCTGGACGCGGCGAGCAAGGCGATGGCGCAGTGGGCGGCGACCCCGCCCCGGAAGCGGTCGGAGTTGTTGACCGCGACCTACCGGGCCCTGACCGAGCGATCCGAGGAGGTCGCCCGGCTGATAACCCTGGAGATGGGCAAGCCGCTCGCCGAGGCCCGGGCAGAGGTGGCGTACGGCGCCGAGTTCTTCCGGTGGTTCGCCGAGGAGGCGGTACGCGTCGAGGGCCGCTACAGCACCGCGCCGGCAGGCGGATATCGCATCCTCACCGTGCCGAAGCCGGTCGGCCCCTGCGTGTTCGTGACGCCCTGGAACTTTCCGTTGGCCATGGGCGCCCGCAAGATCGCTCCTGCGCTGGCTGCCGGCTGCACGACGATCACCAAGCCGGCAGCCCAGACACCGCTGACCATGCTGTTGCTGGCCCGCATCATGGAGGAGGTAGGCGTTCCCCCGGGGGTCGTCAACGTGGTGACCACCAAGCGTGCCGGCGAGGTGGTCTCCGCACTGCTGGCCGACGGTCGGACCCGCAAGCTGTCGTTCACCGGGTCGACCGAGGTCGGGCGGGTGCTGCTCCGACAGGCGGCGGACAACGTGCTGCGTACCTCCATGGAGTTGGGCGGCAACGCCGCCTTGATCGTGTGTGCCGACGCCGACCTGGAGGTCGCGCTCGACGGGGCCATGGTGGCCAAGATGCGCAACATCGGGCAGTCCTGCGTCGCGGCCAACCGGATCTACGTCGAGGAGCCGGTGCGGGAGGAGTTCACGGCACGTTTCGCCGAACGGATGGGCGCGCTGTCGGTGGGTCATGGTCTCGACGACGGCGTGGACGTCGGGGCGTTGATCGACGCCGCCTCGGTCACCACGATCGACGAGCTTGTGACCGACGCGGTCGACCGCGGCGCCCGGGTTCTGGTGGGCGGCGAGCGTCCGGACGGGCCGGGCCACTTCTACCCGCCGACCGTCCTCACCGACGTGCCCGAGGATGCGCGGATGCTGGCGACCGAGATCTTCGGTCCGGTGGCGCCGATCATCTCCTTCACCTCCGACGAGGAGGTGCTGGCGAAGGCCAACGACACCGAGTACGGCCTGGTCGGCTACGTCTTCACCCGGAACCTGCAACGGGCGCTCCGGTTCACCGAGGGACTGGACACGGGGATGCTCGGCATCAACCGTGGGCTGATATCGGACACCTCAGCTCCGTTCGGCGGGGTGAAGCAGTCCGGGATCGGCAGGGAGGGGTCGCACGAGGGCATCCTCGAGTACCTCGACCTCACCTACGCAGCGATCGACCTCCCGTGACCGGCCTGCCCCGGACGCCCAGCGTGTGCCTGCGCCACCCGGGCGGTCAACCGTCCCCGGTCTCGCAGGTGACCTGGAGGTCCGCCCCACCAACCGCCGCCGACGTTCCGAAAGAGGCACCGACATGCTTGAGACCGTCCGCGGACCACGCCAGCTGATCGTGGGCGAAGGGGTCGCGCAGAACATCCCCCGAGTGGTGGCCGAGAGTGGCTCGCGAGTCCTCATCGTGACCGACCGGGTGCTGCTGGGGCAGCCGGGGGTGGCCGAGATCGTGGCCGCCGTACGGGAGGAGGTCGAGGTCGTCGAGGTGTTCTCCGACGCGACCGCGGAGGTGCCCCTCGCCGATGTCGCCCTGGCCGTCTCGGTCGCCGCCGAGGTGGACGCCGAGGTGATCCTCGCCGTCGGGGGTGGGACGGTGATCGACCTGGCCAAGATCGTCGGCGTCATCCGTCGTCACGGCGGGACACCCCGCGACTTCTACGGCGAGTCGCGAGTGCCGGGGCCGACCCTTCCGCTCGTCGCGGTCCCGACGACCTCAGGCACCGGCTCCGAGATCACCCCCGTCTCGGTGTTGACCGACCCGGACCGCGCGCTGAAGGTGGGGGTCTCCAGCGTCCACATCGTGCCCGACTTCGCCATCGTCGACCCCGAACTCACCTACACCTGCCCGGCGACCGTCACCGCCCACTCCGGCATCGACGCGTTCTGCCACGCGGTGGAGAGCTACACCGCGCGACCCCGGGCCCACGGACCGCGCGACCCGGTGGAGCAGGTGTTCCTCGGCCGCAACCCGATCACCGACCACTACGCGCTCCTGGCTGCCGAGCGGATCGCCCGTAGTCTGCGTCGGGCTGTCGGCAACGGAGCCGACACCGAGGCCCGCGCGGACATGTCCTACGGGTCCGTACTCGCCGGGCTGGCCTTCTCCCACGCGGGCAACGCGGCCCCGCACGCCCTCCAATACCCCATCGGCGCAGCCACGCACACGCCGCACGGCCTGGGCGTCGGGCTGCTACTGCCCTACGCGCTGGACGCGGCCAGGGATGCCATCGGCGACCGGCTGGCCATCCTCGCCGGGGTATGCGGGCTCGACGTGACCGACGCCTCGGACGCCGAGGCCGCAGACACCTTCCTCACCTGGCTCGACGGGCTCCTTGCCGACATCGGTATCCCGCCCACCTTGGCAGACATCGGCGTGGCCCGCGCCGACCTCCCGCGCTTCGCGGAGATGGCCAGCGGCGTCACCCGCTTGATCCAGAACCATCCAGGCCCGACCGACACCGCCAGCCTGACCGCGATCCTCGAAGCGGCCTGGACCGGGGAACGACCCCGGCGATCCTGACTCCGAGCAGAGATAGCGACCGGCCGAGACCCGATCCAACCGGCTCAGCGCGCCCCGACCACGCTTCTATCACCCGGCAGCGTGCCGGCATCGGAGACCGCGAGCCCGGTGAGCATCTGTTTGTACGCGCTGGGGTGCACGATCGGAATGCCGTACTGGCGGGCCTTCTCGGCCTTCGCGGACATACTGTCCGGGTCGGCAGCAACAAGGAGCCGGGTCTTCTTCGTGACACGGTCGCCCACGCGCAGACCCGCTGCTGTTGCCTCCGCCTCCCATTCCGACCGTTGAGGTCGCATCTCACCGGTGAAGACCACCAGATCGTCTGGGTTGAGGTTCCACTGGTCGCGGCGGTGACGTTGCTGCCGACTACTGTCGGTCATGGCGATCCGCAGGGCGGTGTCCACCTCGGACCGGGCCAGACCCACCAGGTCGGCGACTCGATTCAGGTCAAGCCGCTCGGCATCCGTCACGACGCCGTCCTCGGCTGCGACCTCAGCCAGGCCGGCGAGGTAGCTCCGGTGCAGGTGTTCGACATCGACGCGAGCCAGCCCAAGAGTCTCCGCCGTGGCCACAAGGGCGTCCGCCTCGGTGGCCGAGATATGCCGGTCGAGGAGCACCTGATCAAGCAGATCAAGGTAGGCATCACCCTTCGGCTCGTGCAGCCGAGGCAGTCGATCGACAAGCCGAGCCAGGAAATGCTGCTCGCGATAGCCAGTCGTCTGACGCTGGACGGGCGCGACCGACGCCGCAGGCATGGGCGGCCACGGAAGCCTGGCCGCCGCCGTCACCGCAGCCTCCCACGGAGGCGGGGTACCGACCGAGGCGAGATACCGCACGAGCAGTTGGGCGGCGGCTCGGGCATCATGCAGCGCGGAGTGTGCTCGGTACGGTGGCAGACCGGCCGCCCGGCAGCAGTCGTACAGACTTCGTCCGGCCGACGGCAGGAAATGCGACGCCAACCGCATCGTGCACAACCCGTCGGCCGGGTCGACAGGCACCTGAAATCCCGCCCGCTTGTACTCAGCCCGCAGGAACGACGCGTCGAAATGAAGGTTGTGCGCTGCGAGAACACGACCGCGTAGCAACCCAGCGACATGTCCGGCGATCTGGTCGAATCTAGGTGCCCGCCGGGCCTCCGCAGCAGTGATGCCGTGAATGAGCTGCGGACCGAGATCCCGGCCCGGGTTGACGAGACTGCACCATTCCCCAGTGACCTGGCCGTACTCGTCGAGGTGCACCACGGCAACCTCGACGATCCGGTCGTGCCAACTGGTCCGCGTGCCGGTGGTCTCCAGGTCGATGACCGCGTACATGACTTCCCTCCCCTGCTCGACGGTCGACGGTCGACGGTCGACGGTCGACAAAGGAGGTTCGCATGTAACCGCTCTCGATGTCGTCGCGGGTCGGGTGACCGCGCAGACGTACGGCGTGGTTCACCGTAGTGACCTTGGCCGGCGCGGCCAAGGTTCGGAGATCGCCGTCCGACGGCCTACGCGGCGTGGCGATCGGGCCGCCAGCGATCGGGGGTCGCCGGTGTGACCAGGGCGGTCACGCCGGCGACCCCCGAGGGTGCCGAGTCGGTCGGTCAGCTCGCCGGTGACAGCGCGCCGCCCGCAGCCGGGGCGACCACGCGGTTCCGTCGCCGCTCGGCGTACCACTTGCCCCACCAGAACAGGCCACGCACACCGCAGACGATGCAGACCGCGAAGAACAGCGTGTAGACCACGTTGAACACCATCAGCAGGCCGTAGACCATACCGACGCTGGCGCCGAACATGAACTGCCACTTGGGCTTGCTCGGCGTGGTACCCGGGTCGGTGATCATGTAGTTGGTGAAGAGCACGAACGCGACCCCGGTCATCGGCGTCAGTGCCCCCCACAACGCGACGTCCCAGATCCAATGCCGGAGCAGCGCCTGGATGACGAACGCCCCGACCCAGCCGACGATGAGTGGCACCTTCTTGGTCAACATCGCGTTGAGCACCGTACCGGAGGTGATGATCACCAGCGGCACCACGATGCTGATCACGTCCGGCACGTTCTCCGTGAAGTGGTAGGGCGGCGCGATGTTGACCCAGCCGAACGCCAGCAGCGCCATCGTGATGCCGAAGTTCGACGGGTTCATGAAGTGCCGCATGCGGCCGGCGATCGGCGCCTGGAGCACCGCCTTCTGTACGACCGCCACCACGACCGCGAACGCGATCGGCAGGAACATCTCGTTGGCGTAGAGCAGCATGTTGCACGCCAGCGCGGTGATGTGCGTCGGTAGCAGGAATGTGTAGAGGCCCCAGGCCCCGTTGCCGGAGTACGCCGCCCGACGCCGGTTGGCGCGAGCGGAGATCCACTCGATGAGTAGCTCGGCGGAGTAGCCGACCGCGACGGCGAAAATCGGCCAGGCCCACGGCTGCTCGAAGCCGAGCACCGTGTACCCGAGGATGTTGAACACGGTCATCGAGATGGCGAAGTTGCGCAATGCGAGGTAGCGGGGATCGCGCTTGTCGATCCGTGGCACCGGGGGCGGTTGCTCGATGTTCGCCGGCGTCCGCGGGTCGGCGGCGTCCGCCCGGCCGGCGCCGATGACGGCCGGCGCGTCGTCCTTCGTGGTATTGACGTCCGTCATCGCGTCAACTCCTGCGCTTGGTTGGTCAGCACGAGATCGTGCCAACCGGCGTCGAGATTGAGCTGTTGCTTGTGTACGCCTCCGTCAAGGTCGCGCCAGCACACCTCGACCGAAACCGGCGTGCCACCGTGGTCACCGAGACCGAAGAAGACGTCGAAGCTGCGCTTGCCGGAGTGTCCGCTTCCGCCGTCGAGCTGGGCGAGCTGGGTCCGGCCGTCGGCGGTGACAACGCGGACCTGCGCGCCGTACGCCGGTGACAGCCCGGCCGCAGCCGACGGGTCGGCACCGGCGACGGGCCGGTACAGGCGCAGCCCGAGGAAATTGCCGTTGCCGGGGTTGTCGTTACGGTAGTAGGCCGGAGCGGCCCACTGCCGGGCGATGGCCCAGTCCTGTCCGCCATCGCCGTTGGCGTCACCGACCGCGACCCCACGCGTGGGGATCTGCACGTCGACGCCCAACTCTTTGTTGATGTTGACGTACCGGCCGTTGTCCTCGCGGACCCAGAAGGCGACCGAGTTCGACCCGGCGATGTCGTCACCCGGCACGGCCTTCGGCCACATGTCCGGCTCGGCTAGGAGCAGGTCATTGCTCATCGCCAGCTCCTGCAACCAGTTGAATCGGTTGATGGTGCCCTTGACGAAACCGGTGGCCTGAATGATCGCGGGCCGTCCACTGTTGTCGAAGTCGCCCATCTTGGAATCCCAGCCCCAGCCGACCCAGGCGAGGTTCCGGCCGGCAGCCTTGTTGTCGAACGGAGCGATGCCCTGTTCCATTTTCCTCCGGGCGTCCTCCGGCGATTCCGAGTTGTTCATCCAGAGGAAATTGCTTTCTTCCAGACCCCATTCCTCGGTGATGTTGCTGACGAACATGTCGAATTTGCCGCGCCCCTCCAGGTCACCGAACTCGATCGACATCCCCTTGAACGAGTCGTCGCCGAGTACGAGGGACTTCGGGGTCAGGGCACCGCGGCGGCCCTCCGCGAGCTTGAACTTGATCTGACCGGGACGGGACACGTTGTGAAAGAAGCGGTCGTGTCCGAAGTCGTTGGCCAGGTACAGCTCCGGCAGCAGGTCCCCGTCGAGGTCCGCCGACCCGGCTCCCAGGGTCCAGCCCGAGGAGTACTTCGGGTCGATCGCCGGCTGCTCCTCGTAGACCACCGTCGGCTCGTCACCGGAGGTCGCCGAGACCCAGCGCAACACGTGTGCGCCGCCGGCGTTGGTGGCGCGCGACATCGAGTGGTTCATCTGCACGTTCGGGTGACCGTTGGGGTCCAGCACGGCACTGTCCGGGAAGTAGTTGAACACCCCGATATCGGGCTTGCCGTCACCGTCGAAGTCGGCCACCGCCACTGCGTTGGTGTTCCACAGCGGGCCCTGGTACTGCCGGTCGGGGGTCTGCTGCTGCGGCACCAACTCGTACGGGTGGAAGGAGTCCAGTGCCACCGTGGTCGCGCTCTGCTTCTGCAGGAACAGGATGGGAGTGCGGCCCCAGTAGTGGACCAGGAGATCCATCTTGCCGTCGAGGTTGTAGTCGCCCGGCACACAACCCATCGGCGAGATCGTGGACCCCATCGGCAACGGTGCCGGGTCCAGGACGAAGGGGGCGTAGGTGGCGCCGCCTCCTGGTACCGGAGTCACGATCGCCGAATCGGTACGGGTGTCGACGAGACACAGGTCGTTCGGCTTGCCCTCACCATCGAGGTCGTTGATGGCGATCGCCGCGCCGACCGACGAGACCCAGGACTTGATGTGTTCGTACTTGGGGTTGACGACCCGCACCTCCTGCTGCGGCAGACCGGGCGGCAGCGCGATCGGCAGTTCGGTGAAGGCGAAGCGGGAGGCGATCTCGGCTCGGGTCTCGGCGGACGCGCTGGGCAGCCGGGCGACGGCGAACAACGCACCGACGAGCACGAGCGCCACGACGGGCGCGATGAGCCGTCGTACGAGGCCAACTGGTTGCGGTGGCAACGGTCCCCCTCGGGATAGTAAGGCTCGGCCCCTGTTGGGCGGATCCGCAGGCTTTGTATAAGCATCTGGATCGGCGCCGAGCCATTCGCGGACCCGTTTATGGTCGCCACCTGACGAGCGGGAAGGCATCTTCATTCATGCTCGCGAAATAGGCTTAAACATCGGCCGCACGAACGGAGTAATCAGTTACTGGTAGCCGAAATTCCCGCTATCCGCAAAAGACTGCGTTAATTGCCGTGAGCGACCGCCGGCCGTATGGGCAGGAACGCATCATCGGCAGGACTGGGTCGTGTTGGGCCATTCCCCGGATCGCCCGACGGCCGCGACCGGAGCGGCCCGGGCAACCCGACGGCCCGGTGCCCGGACCGCCGAGCCGGCGGTCCGGGCACCCTGCCTGGCAGCTACCGCAGCGGGGTCACCATCATGGGCAGACCACCCTTGATCCGCAGCGAGAGCATGGGTTCCGGCTGCACGGCGTGCCCCGCGACCTTCGTCAGACGCAGATCCCGCATCAGCATGGCGAGAACGAAGACGGCCTCCATCAGGCCGAGGTGGTTGCCGATGCAGAAGCGGGGCCCGGCACCGAAGGGCAGGTAGGCGTACCGTGGCCGGCCGCTGGTGGCCGACGGCGCGAACCGGTCCGGGTCGAACCGGTCCGGGTCGGTCCAGAAGGCCGGATGCCGGTGCAGGGTGAACGGGCTGACGACCACGTCGGCGCCGGCCGGAACGTGGTAGTCACCCACCCGGTCCGGCGCCAGGGACCGGCGGGGCAACAGCCACACCGGCGGGTAGAGCCGCATGACCTCCTCGATCACCATGGACGTGTACCGCAGCCGGGCCAGGTCGTCGAAGGTGGGCAGGCCGCTGCCGAGCACCTCCAGCGCCTCGGAGCGCAGCTTCTCGCGTACCTCGGGGTGGCGGTCGACCAGGTAGAGCGACCAACTGAGCGTGCTGGCGGTGGTCTCGTGCCCGGCGAGCAGCAGGGTCACCAACTCGTCGCGCAGCCGTTGGCGACCTACCCGTGGATCGTCCTCGCCGTCGACCGACAGGATCAGCCGGGAGAGCACGTCGTCGCGGTTCGCCGTGTGCCCGGTGCGCTCGACGACCAGTTGGTCCACGATCCGCTGCAGCCGGCGGCGGGCCGCCCGGAACCGCATCTGCCGTGGCAGCGGGATCCACGTCGGCACCGCCGAGAGAGTCTCCAACTCGAACATGGCCTGGTCCTGCACGGCGGCGAAGTCGCCGCCGATGGTGGCCATCCGGGACAGATCGGTGTCGAGCAGCGTACGGCCCAGCACGCCGAGGGTCAGCCCGGTCATCTCGGTCGGCACGTCGACCGGTCCCCGCCGGCCCTGCACCAGTAGCCGTTCGACCAACGCCGCGCCCTCCTGCGCCACCGCGCCCGCCTGGGCGGCGATCCGCCGGCTCTGGAATGCCGGCTGGATCACCCTGCGCTGCTTGCGCCACAGGTCGCCCTCGCTGGTCAGCAACCCGTCACCGAGGGCCCGCCGAGCGTGTACCAGACCGATCCCCTTCTGGTAGTTGGCCGCGTTGTCGGCGAGCACGTGCTTGGCGTAGTCCGGATGGTTGAACAGGTACAACTGCTTGTGCCCGACCGGCAGGCGGGCCGCGTCGCCGTACCGGGCCGCCGCCGAGGTCAGCATGCCCAACCGGTCCCGGGCCATCACCACCAACATCCGCAGCGCCGCCGATCGGGCCGGCCCCGGCGGGATCCGGTCGTCGGTTCCGGTCGTGGTCACGTCGTCACCTCCGCGGTCAGCCCACCGAGCTGGCGGAACTTGCCGCCGAGGAACAACAGCCCGTCACCCTCGACGTGCCGCTGCAGGGACAGCACCCGGCCGAGGACGATGCTGTGATCGCCACCGTCGTAGACCTGCCACAGCGCGCACTCCAGGTGCGCCACCGCGCCGTCGAGCAGGGGCGCGCCGGTGCGCTCGCCGGCGTGCCAGGCGCCGTACTCGAACTGGGTGGCCCCCAGCGGCCGACGCCGGTCGGCGAAGTACCGCGCCAGCTCCGCCTGGTCGGAGGCGAGCACCGACACCCCGAACTGCCCGGCGTCGAGGACGGCGCGGTGCATCACCGCGTTGCGGTCGATGCAGACGAGCACCAGCGCGGGATCGAGCGAGACCGCGGTGAACGAGTTCGCGGTCATCGCGTGCGGAGTGGAGCCGCTGACCGTCACAATCGTCACGCCGGTCGCGAAAGCGCCGTAGACGCCCCGGAGCAGCCTCGGGTCGATGACTTCAGCAGCCGGCTTGGGATAGGCGTTCACGAGACCTCCTGCGGTGTCACGCACGCGCGACCGCGTACTGTGCCAGTGCGCGTTCCAAGGGTTCCGGTACCCGGGTGGGCACGGTGCGGGTGTTCGGCCCGCGCATGCACGCCACCCGCTGGGTGCCCCGGGCGACGAGCGTCTCGCCGCCGTCCGGCGCCAGCCGTATGTAGTCGAAGCCGAACTCGACCTGGGTCTGGGCCAGCTCCAGCAGGCGCATTCGGATCACGAGTTCGTCGAACGCGGTGATCTCGGCGAAGAACTCGCAGTCGACCTTGAGAGTGAACAACTTCAGGTCGCCCTGGAGGTCGGCCAGGACCGCCGGCGCCTTCTCCTTGAGGAACATCTCCCGACAACGCCCCTGCCAGCGCAGGTAGTTGACGTAGTAGACGTTGCCCACGATGTTGGTTTCCTCGAACCCGACAACGTGTCGGATCTCGTAGTAGGAGCTGCTCACCGCTCGGCGTTCCCTTCCGTGAGGACCGCGAACACGACCGGCGTGTCGAGGTCGCGCAGCGTGGTGACGAAGGTCGTGACGAGGGCACCGCCGCTGCGGAAGGAGACCCACCGTTGGTGGTGCTTCGGCACGATGCTCAGCGGGGCATCCGGCGGCAGGCCGGCCTTGTGTCGCGACTCCACCGCCGCCCAGACCCGGGTCGCCGCGGTGTGCTCGTCCTCCCCGGTGTCGCGTACCAGTTGCGCGACGAGGTCGGCGTGCCGCCCCAGCAACCCGGACCAGTCCGCCGGCTCGCGGGGCACCACGGCCTCGACATCGCAGCCGAGCAGGCCCTCGCCGGTGACCACGAGGGTCACCCCCGCGCCGTGCGCGGCCGACATCGGCGCCCCGTCGACGACCTCCGGACGCCCGTCCGGCCGGTAGATCACCTCGACGGGCCGCCCGTACGCCCGACTCGCGGCGACCGCCGTGCGGGCCCGGCGCCGGGCAACGTGCCCGCCCGCGGCGTCCCGCTCGTCCGGATCGTTGTCCGGCTCGACGGCGACGGCCAGCGGCACACCCGTCAGGTCGCCGATCGCCCGCTCCAGGAAGGGCCCCAACAGCGGTGCCACCCAGGGACCGCGACCGTCCTGCTTACGAACCGCGGTCAGCCGCAGCCCCTCCCACCGTTCCAGGACGGTGCCGTCGGCGTCCCGCAACGCGATGTCGTAGACGTAGGTGTCGCCGTCACGGCTGCGTTCCGTCGCGCAGTAGCGCAGGGCACTGGCCGTGGCCAGGGCCGGTCCGCCCGGCTGGATGCGGCGCACCCCGGCCGGCAGCAGCGTCGCCTGTGGTACGCAGACCTGGTTGCCGTGCATGAGTGCGTCGCGTACGCCCGGGTCCCCCAGCAGCAGCGTCCCGGCGGTGTACGAGGCGAACCAGTCGGCGTCCGTCGCCTCGACGTCCACGTCGACGTGCCGGGCGGCGGCCCGATGGTAACGGCGCAGCCGTTGGAACCTCTGGCCCTGGAACAGCAGGCCGCCGTAGAGGTCGTCGGCTGGCACCAGCGGCACCGGCTCCGTCGCGTCGTCGACCTGATCCGGCGGCCCGGCAACAGGAGCCGGCCCGCCCAGGCGCAGCGTCGCCACGAAGTGGTCGGTGGTGAACTCGGTCTCCTCGCTGCGGATGGCCACCCGCACGACGTCGTCGTCGGTCACCACTGCGGCCACCCGGATCCGAGTCCGGCCGTGCGGCGGTACGACGATCGGCCGTAGGAACTCCGCGTCCTCGATCACCGGCAGCGCGTCGGACCCGGTGACCGCGTGTGCCACCTGGGCCATCGCCTCCATGCCGAACACCGCGGGGAAGAGCAGGTTGCCGTCGAGGAGGTGGTCGGCGAGGTAAAGGTCGGTGCCGACGTTCAGGTCGGTCTCGCAGACGAGCTCGGCCCCGTGGTAACGGACCAGCACCCGGTCGACGAACCGCAGCAGCGGCAGCTCGGGCAGATCCTTGCGGACTGTGTCGATGCCCTCGGTGCGCCCGCTGACAACGACGACGTTCGGGACGTCGGGGTCGTTGACGAGGCGCCGCAGAATCGCCAGCCCCTGTTCCGGGGTGACCGGGGTGACTCCATCCCGGCTCAGGGTCTCCACGACCGACAGCCGCTCACCCATGCCGACGCCGGACCACACCGACCACTCCATGCAGATGGTCCGGCACTGCGGGTGTCGCTGCGCGAAGGCGGTGGTCTCCTCGGCCAGCCAGTCGTTGGCCGTGGCGTAGTGCGCCTCGCCACGCAGACCGGCCCGACCGATGATGCTGCCGAGTGTCACCAACAGGCGCAGCCGCTGCGGGTCGACGGCGTCGAGCAACGCGCGCAGCCCGTCGATCTTCGGGGCCAGGGTACGCCGGAAGTCGTCCATGTCGAGGCTGGTCAGCGCCGACGGCTCGTTGCGACCGGCACCGTGCAGCACGGCGGTGACGGCGCCGAGTTCGGCGGTCAGCTCACCGACGGCACGGCGCACCGATTCGGCGTCGGTGACGTCGGCCCGGGCGTACCGGACCCGCACCCCGGCCTGCTGGATGCGGGCCAGGTTCGCCGCCAGCTCCTCGTCCTGCGCCGGGTCGGAACGCCCGAGCAGGGCCAGCGCGGCGCCACTGTCCTGGGCGATGGCCAGCGCGCACTCAGCGGTGATTCCCTTGCCGCCGCCGGTGACCAGCAGTACGTCCCCTGCATCGAGCGGCGCCGACGGCTGGGCTGCGCGGACTGACATGGCCCGCAGCGTCGGTAGCCGACGGGCGCCGTGCGCGTCGTAGCGGACCTCCACGAACGACGCCGTCGCGGCCACCTCGTCGACCACCCGTTCGACCGTCATGGCGTCGGTGGGCAGGTCGACGATGGTTACCCTGAGGTGCGGCGCCTCCAGCCGCAGCGTCCGGGCGATGGCGGCACCACCGCGGCCCTCGCCCACGAGCACGAACCGGTGACCGGGCTCACCGGTCAGCGCCTCCCGCGCGCCGCGCAGGGCCAGCTCCAGGTCCGCCTCGGTGCAGTGCGGCGGCAGGCAGACCAGTACGCCGCCACCGACCCGAGCCCGCCCCAACGCCTCGATGAGCGCAGCAGCGAACGGGTGCTCCGTCGGGGCGTACACCTGCCACCGTCCGGTGTTCTCCGGCGCGGGGCGAGGCCCCAGCGGTACGACGTCGAAGTCGACCCGCCACGGCCGTGACCAGGCGGCGGCGCCGGCGACGGACGGCGTGGTCCCGGCGTCCGCGTTACCTGTGGTGCCGACCAGTTCGTCGAGGGCCTGGGCGAGTTCCTCGACGGTTGCGGTGGCGAAGTTCATCGGTACCTGGGCCGGCGGAAGGCCGAGCTGCTGCGCCAACCGGTTGGCCAACTGAGCCACGGTGATCGAGCTCAGGTGCAGGTCGTCGAGGAGGCGGCTGCTCGGCTTGACCAGGTCCAGCGGCAGCTCGGCCCGCTCGGCGGCGATCTGCCGCAACAGGTCCTCGGTCGAGATGCCGGCGGCCACCGGCGTGCTGCCGCCCTCCGCCACCGGCGCTGCGGCGGCTGGCCCGGCGACCGTCCCGGTCACCGGCGCGTCCGGCGCCAGACGGACCGGCTGCGCCGCCGGCAGATCCACGGTCGGCACCTGCTCGCACGGGTTGGTGAGGAAGGCCATCGGTGCGCCGATCTCGATCGGCCGGACCAGGCGGTCGGTGAACAGCGCCGCCCCGATGGGCGCGGCACCGACCACGTACGCGGCACCGACCACGGTCAACAGGCTGGCCAGGGATTCGTCGTCGGTGTTGAGAGCGACCGCCGGCACGTCGGTGAGCCCGGCGGCGAGGCCGGTCAGCACCCGCCCCGGTCCCACCTCGATGAACAGGTCGGTGTTCTTCGCGGCCAGCGCCAGGGCCTGCGCGAACAACACCGGATCGGTGATCTGCTGGCGCAGCAGGTCGGCGATGTCGGTGTCCGGCGCGAGCACGTCACCGGTGACGGTGGACACCACCTTGCGGCCCACCGTGGCGAAGTGCTCGCCGCTCAGGGCCTCGGCGAAGGCGTCGGCGGCCGGTGCCACCAGTGGCGAGTGGAACGCGTGGGACACCGACAGCAACGCCGCGCTCAGGCCGGCGGCGGTGGCCCGGTCGCACACCGTGCGTACCGCGTCGACCGCTCCGGCGACGACGGTCTGGGTGGGCCCGTTGTAGGCGGCCACGACCACCGGCAGGTCGCCGATCAGCGACTGCACCGTGTCCGGCGTGGACTTGACGCTGGCCATCGTGCCGGAGGCGCTGCGCTGGGCCATGATGCGACCGCGTACGCCGGTGATCCGCAGCAGGGTTTCCTCGTCGACCGCGCCGGCCCAGTGCAGCGCCGCGATCTCGCCGAGACTGTGCCCGACCGCCACCGCCGCATCGATGTCGAGCAGACTCAGCGCCCGCAGTCCGGCGGCGGACCCGGTGACGATCCGCGGCTGGGCGACCTCGGTGGCCACCACGTCGCCGGCGGTCGGCAGGCCCGAGCGGAGGTAGATCTCCTCGACCTCCACGAACCGCCGGCGCAGCGCGCCACCGCTCATCCCCCGCCCGGAGCCCTGACCGGGAAACAGGAAACCGACGCGGGCCGGGCCGGTGACGTGACCGAGCAGGCAGCGCTGGTCCCCGTTGAGCATCGAGGTCTCACCCGACTCGACGACCTCACGTACCCGTCGCAGGCGGCGCAGCGCATCCTCGGGCGAGGAGACGACGACCGCGGCGCGGAACGGCAGGCCGCGCAGGTCCCGGTGCAGGGCCGCCGCCAGGTCGGCGAGCTGGGCGTAGGACAGCGTCGGCACGTACGAGATGAGCTGGTCCAGTCGGGCAGCCAACTCCTGCGGTGACCGGGCGTCGACCGCCAGCAGCTCGGCGTCCTGGGCCGAGGCGGCCAGGGCCCGCACGGAGCTCGTCAGCCGGGCCTGGCGGCGTGGCCGGTGGCTCTCGAGAACGACGTGGGTGTTGATACCGCCGAAGCCCATCGCCGTCACGCCGGCCCGCACCGGCACGTCGGTGGGCCAGGCCTCGGCCCGGCGCAGTACGCGCAGGGCGGGAGTACCCGTGGTGAGGACCTCGTGCGGGTCGACGCAGCCGATGGTCGGCGGCACCGTCTGGTGGTGCACGGCCATGGCGGCCTTGATGAGGCCGGCCACGCCGGCGGCGGCCTTGGTGTGCCCGATCATCGCCTTGACGGAGCTGATCGCGGCGGGCTGGGCGCTGGGGTTGGCGGCGAGCCGGGCCTGGGACAGCGCGGTCAGCTCGACCATGTCGCCCATGCGGGTACCGGTGCCGTGGCCCTCGAAGTACCCCACGGTGTCGACACCGAAGCCGCTGCGCTCGTACGCCCGACGCAGCGCGAGCCGGTAGCCGTCGATCTCGGGGCGGGTGATGCCGCCCTTGCCGTCGGAGGACACACCCCAGCCGGGGATCGAGGCGTAGATTCGGTTTCCGGCCTCGATCGCGTCCGCCTCACGCATCAGCACGATCATGCCGCAGCCCTCGCCCGGCCAGAAGCCGTTGGAGTCGCGGTCGTAGACCCGCATCTCGCCGGTGGCCAGCGCGCCGGTCTTGGCGAACCCGATCATCTCGAACGGGTCGATGGAAAGGTCGACACCACCGGCGATCGCGACGTCCACGTCGCCGTCGAGCAGGCTGCGACAGGCCGTCACCACCGACAGCAGCGACGACGAGCACGCGCCGTCGACCGTGTAGCCGCCGCCCTTGAGGTCGAAGTGGTTGCAGATGCGCCCGGCGATGGTGTTGGACAGGCCGCCCGCGAGGGTGTCCTCGTCGACCGGCGGGAACGGACGTTTGAACGACTCCTCCAGTGCGCCGAGGAAGTCGGCGAGCTGGCCGTCGTCCCAGTCCCGCTGCTTGAGCGCCCCGGCCACCACCCGCCGCACGTACGGCCAGCGCAGGCGCAACACACTCGCCCGGGAGAACTCGCCGGTGAGGGTGTTGCCGACGATCACCGCGGTCCGTTCCCGGGGCAGCCCCTCCCCCATCGGGAAGCCGGCGTCGGCCAGCGCCATGCCGGCGATGTCCAGACTCAGCCAGTGGGTCATGTCCGTGGACCGGAACGTGCTTCCGGCGATTTTGTGTGCCAGCCGATCGAATTCGTATCCGTCGATCACGGCGGCGTTGCGTGCGTAGAAGCGATCCGGTGTCGCCGGGTCGGCGTCCCAGTAATCCGCCAGATTCATCCGGGTGTCCGGAAGGCGGCGAAACGCGCGGCGTCCAGCAACAGCGTTATCCCACAGCTCGGTCGGTGAGGTGGCGTCGGGATATCGGCACGCCATGCCGACCACAGCGATTCTGGTCATGCGACTTCGCTCTCCTCTTGCGGCGATGACATCCGCCTAGAACCTGCTCTGCTGTCGGTCCAGGACGGTCCCGTCCCAACGGATTCCGCGAACACCTCGGCGGTCCGCCGCCGCCAGAGGCCGTAGGCCGGCAGGGTGGCGGACTCGCTGAGCCCGACCCGCGTGGCGTCGGTGACCCGGGCCGCCTCGACGACCGGCATCGCACAGAAGACCTGGGTCGCCACCTCGTTGTGCGGCATGGTCAGACCGGCGAGGTCCCGGGCACCCGCGGCGAACGCGGCGCCCTGCGCCACATCGGCCCGGTACGGGCCGGCGGCGTCACGGAACCATTCCAACTCCTCGCGGGTGGCGCCGCCGGCGTACGTGGCGGCGAGGCCGGCACCGGCGTAGAGGTCCGGTCGACGCTCCTCGGCGAATTCCTCGAACAGGCGTACCACCCGACGCGGGTCGGCACCGCCCACGAACCAGGTGGCGCGGCCCACACCCTGGTCGATGACCCGGGTGGCGTAATCGGTCCGGTGGTCCGCCGGCCAGGGGAAGTCCCGATGCCGGTAGGCCTGTTGCACGTACTTGGTGGTGTGGAAGTAGGCCTGGTGGAAGCCGTAGCCGTCGAGCACCAGCCAGCGCAGCAGCGGATCCTTGTCGTGCAGGGTGGGCCAGCGCAGCCGGGGCAGCCGGGCCATCGCCCACCCCACCCCGACGTAGGCCATGTAGACGTGCCGTCCCCCCTCCCCCGCCAGGAACTCGGCGACGTGCCGCCGCTGTCCGAGGCGCAGGGCGTCCCGGACCGCGAACGCCATCGCCGCGCCTTCGTACGCGAATCCCCGGAACCCGGCCGGGACCTGCTCCAGTGGCCCGGTCGCCGCCGCGGCGCGGTCGCTCTCGGCCGCTGCGGCGAAGCCCGCCACGAACGAGGCACCGATGGTCTCCAGGCGCTCGCGCGCGGCGTCGTTCTTCACGTGGAATCCCCGGACGTCCATCTTGGTGTCGGCGACGTCGGGGGTGAGAATTCGACGCCGCAGCGTCCGTAATGCCTTCATCCGAAACCTCTAATCGTGTCCAGCATGATGCCATCTTCCCTGCCCCTACCTGGACTTTCTTCTTCATGCTTGCGGGACGCGGAATTCCGAATTGAGAAACCGAAATCGCACACGTTGAAAAGTCGAAGAAGAAATCGATAGCGGAAATCGCTAGACTCGCTGTTCGGCGGCGGCACCGCCGGACTCGGGAAACCCCGTGCTCAACCGACGGTGGTCGGCCGGTCGGTGGTGAAACACTCCCGGATCCGGCGACGCCACACCTCGTAGTCCGGCTCCGGGCCGTCGTCGAGCCCACCGGCGACCACCTCGTCGGCGAGAGCCGCCGCCCGCTCGGTCTCGAGACCGGTCAGCGCGCGGACGGCGACGGCGGTGTGCGCCGGGGTGTAGCCGGCGAGGTCCCGCGCCCGCGCGGCGAACACCGCGCCCTGCGCCACGTGCGGGGCGTACCCACCGCTGTCGTCGCGCAACCGGGACAGCTGCTCACTGGACGCTCCACCGGCGAACGTCGCCGCAAGCCCCACACCGCTCCACAGGTCGGCGTGCCGCTCGGGCGCGAACCGGCCGACGGCGGCGGTCACCGCCGCGCAGTCCGCGCCGTGGATGAACCACAGCGCCCGGCCGATGCCCTGGTCGACCGCGTGCGGGAAGTAGTCGGCGCGGCCGAGCCACGGGTACGCCGGCAGCGTCTCCTGCCTCGTCACGTACCGCGCGGTGTGGAAGAAGGCCTTGTCGAACCCGTACCCGTCGACGGCCAGCCAGCTCATCGTGGGGTAGTACGGCGTACCGGTCAGATCGGGCACCACCTTGCGCCACAGCGGACGCGGCAGGCGGGCCATGGCGAAGCCGATGCCGATGTACGTCAGCAGGGTGTGCGGCACGGCGGGTCCGGTCAGGAACTGCCGGGCCCGTTGCGCCCGGCCGGTGCCCATCGCGTCGAGCACGGTGAGTGCCATCGCCGCGCCCTCGTAGGCGAACCCCCGCATCTCGACGTCGACGAGGTTGAGCCGGCGCTCCAACTCCCAGTGGCCGGGCGACTCGATGCCCCACTCGAAGCCGCAGATCACCGCCTGCGGTATCGCCTCCAGCCGCTGGGTGACCTCGTCGTCGCGGACCGGAAAACCGCGGCGGGCGAACGTCGTCTCCACCAGCGCGGGTGTCAGCACCAGCCGGCGCAGCGTACCGAGAGTGGTCGGCATGTCGTACTCCTCTCCTGGAACGTGCGGCGCGATCCGGACTCATCGTCATACGCCCGGACGGCGACGCGCGCCTCCTGGTGTGCGCTGACGTGCACGCTCAGGCGTCGGCGCGATGGTCAGGAGGAGTCCGGAGGTCGGCGGGCCGACACGACGGCCAGGACGAGCAGCGCCAGATCCGCAACGAGGAGTACGACGGTGAGCGGATCGTCCTTGACGGGCCGGCCGAGGGCCCAGATCTGGAAGGCCCACGCGAGGTGCTCGGCCCAGTGCGCGACGACGATGGCGCCGGTGTCAGCCGCCATTCTTTCGGCAGCGACGACTATCGAAATCTTCGAGAATGCGGCTGTTGCGCCCGGCTTCCGAACGATCATTCGTGGTGGTCGGCCGCGCCGCCCGGGGTTCTCCTTGGAGCCGACAGCGACGAACGCAACGACAGAGATGCCTCCCCTGCCCCGCCGCCGCACCGTTGAGAGGACTCGACAGAGAGGAAGTCCCGTGTCAATGGATAGCGCCGAGCAGGACCCGGACCGCGTGGCGGTTCTGGAAGCGTTCGCCGACACCATCGTCCCCGGGGCCAAACGGTCGCCCGAGGATCGGGCGATTGCGGGTGTCGTCGACGACGGGGGTGCGGTCGAGGCGGGGGCGGTGGCGCTGCTGGAGGATCCGGCAGGTGGCCTCCTTCCCGCACTCGACATCGCCGTGGCGGAGCTCAACGACTACGCCACGGAGTACGCCCGCGAAAACGGCCTCACCCTCGACGACGACGTACCCCCGTTCGTCGCGCTGCCTTTCGCCGACCGCACCGCCCTGGTGGCGCACCTGTGCGCGCCGGACCACCCGGAGAAGCAGATGTGGGTCGGGCTGGCCCTGTTCAGCAACATGGCCTACGACAGCGCCGCCCACATCAGTACGACGGAGGCCCTCGCCTCCGGCCACCCCGGACTGCTCGGCATCGGCTTCGCGAGTCCCGATGCGGACGGGCTGTGGCGCTTCTCCCGCTTCTCGTACGGCCGACAGTTGGCCGACCTCCACCCGGACACCACGACGACAGGCAGCCCTGCATGAGCACTGTGGAATCCACCGACGTCGTCATCATCGGCAGCGGCTTCGGCGGCGCGATCGCGGCCTACCACCTGGCGGCCGGCGGCGCCCGGGTCACCGTCCTGGAGCGCGGCCCGTGGCTGCGTGCCGACGAGTTCGACCACGACATGAAGCTCGGCAGTTCGTACACCCGGGTGTTCGACTTCGTGGTGGGCGACGGGATGAGCATCCTGGGGGGCAACTGCGTCGGCGGCGGCAGTGTCGTCTACTTCGCGACCATGCCCCGCGCGCCCCGGTTCGTCTTCGATCGGCGCGGCAGCATCGGCCGTCGCATGTGGCCGACGTCGATCACCCGCGACGCCCTCGACCCCTGGTACGACCGGGTCGCCGAGGCGCTGCCCATCACCACGACCTCGTGGGACCAGGTGCCGTACGCGGGCGGGCTGTGGGCGGCGGCGTGCCGGCACGCCGGTCGCACCGCCAACCCGGCACCGTCGGGGATCGACCTGTCCCGGTGCACCAACTGCAACTGGATGATGGCCGGGTGCCGGTTCGACGCGAAGCGCTCCCTGCTGCTCAACTACCTGCCGGCGGCGCAGGCGTACGGGGCCGAGATCCGGCCGTTGCACGAGGTGCAGAAGTTGACCCGCAACCATGACGGCAGTTACCGGGTGCACCACCGGATCGTCGACGGTGAGGACTACCGCGTCCTGCACGAGGCCGGCGAGATCGACGCGAAGATCGTCATTCTGGCGGCCGGCGCGGGCGCGACCCCGGTCATCCTGCAACGCTCGGAGCCGGATCTCGGCAAGATGCCGCACGCGGTGGGCCGGTACTTCTCCGGCAACGGCGAGCGCCTCAACACCGCGGTCTTCGACGAGCAGCGGGTACGCGACGTGCTCGGGCTCACCCGCGACGGCGGCAAGGCGTACGAGGCGTACCAGATCGGTCGCGGACCCACCGTGGCCAACTGGGACCGCCTGGACGGGTCGCTGCCCGAGTTCGAGCGGTTCTCGCTGGAGCAGCTCTACTTCCCCCCGGCGCTGGGCACGATCCTCGCGCAGGTGCCCGACGCGACCGGGCCGAGCTGGTTCGGGGTGGACAAGAAGGAGCTGATGCGGCGGTGGCAGTCGTGGCTGACCATCTTCATCATGTCCGAGGACGACAACGAGGGTGTGTTCGGGCCGCCGCCGGAGACCGGCAACGCCAACCGCTTCTCGCAGCAGATGCTGGGACACGGTCCGCTGCGGTACGAGCCGACCGCCAACACCCGACGGGGCTGGGACCTCGCCGACGCGGAGATCAAGGACATCCTCGAACGTGACGGTCTCGCCCGGGTCGCGCCGTGGACCAACGACCTGGTCGGCGCGTACACCGTCCACCCGCTGGCGTCGTGCCGGATCGGTGACGATCCGGCCACCTCGGCTCTGGACGACCGGCACGAGCTGCGCGACCACCCGGGCATCTTCGTGACGGACGGCTCGGCCGTGCCGGGGGCGCTGACGGTCAATCCCGCTTCCACGATCGCCGCACTGGCCGAACGGGCCATGCCCGGGATCGTGGCGGCAGCGCAGGCGCGCGGGATCGACGTACGATATGGCGCGCCAGCCCCGGACGGGGCCACGGCGGGCCGCCGC
The DNA here is from genome assembly GCF_049844505.1 of Micromonospora sp. DT229. Lineage (NCBI taxonomy): Bacteria > Bacillati > Actinomycetota > Actinomycetes > Micromonosporales > Micromonosporaceae > Micromonospora > Micromonospora sp. DT229. Next base: position 30,551 of record NZ_JBNCLD010000017.1, read on the forward strand.
GCGGTGGCCCCCGGCGCCTGACCCGTTTGGCCGGCGCCACCGCGGCTGACGTTCGTCGTGGCGCCGGCCCGCCCGGATGGAGCAACCGTGACTTCGTTGTTCGCCCGTACCACCCGTCGGATCACGCTGGCGCACATCCGTCACGTTCCCACGGTCCCACCCCGCCAGGCGAGCGGCCTCGTGGCCCAGGTCTACCGGCAGGTCGAGGAGGACTTCGGTCTCCTCGCGCCACCGGTCGCGCTGCACGCGCCGGCACCGGCGCAGCTGGCGGCGGCCTGGACGATCCTGCGTGAGACGTTGATCGTCGAGGGCATGGTGAGCCGGGCCGCCAAGGAGATCGTCGCCGCCGCGGTGTCACTGGCCAACAGCTGTCCGTACTGTGTGGACGTCCACGGCGCCACCCTGGCCGGGCTGAATGCCGGTACGGACGCCGCGCACGTGATGGCGGACCGGATCGACGCGGTTGCGGATCCATCCCTACGCGCGCTGGCCCGCTGGGCCCGGGCGAGCGGCACGGCACCGTCGCGGGGATCGCCGGCACCTCCCCCCTTTCCCCGGGCACACGAACCGGAGCTGGTCGGCGTCGCCACTGCCTTCCACTACTACAACCGTATGGTCAACGTCTTCCTGCCGGACTCGCCGCTGCCACCGGTAAGCGGTCGCGCCCGGATGTTGGCTCGCAGCGCCGCGGCCTGGAAAATGGGCCGGCTGGCCCGGGTGCCGGCCCGGCCGGGCACCTCGGTCGACCTGCTGCCGACCGCGCCGCTGCCGACCGACTTCTGGTGGGCCGAGGGTCAGCCCCGGATCGCGGCCGCGTTGTCCCGGGCCGCTGCGGTGTTCGACGCCGGAGGCCAGCGCAGTGTGCCGGCCGGCGCGCGGCGGATGGTAGGCGATCTGTTGCCGACCGGCGAGCCACCGGCTATCGGCGCCGGCCGCTGGTTCGACGACACGGTGAACACGCTGCCCGCACACGAGCGCGCCCTGGGTCGTCTGACCCTGATGGTCGCGCTGGCTTCCTACCGGGTCACCGACGCCGTGGTCGAGGCCGTCAACGACCCGCACGACGGCCGGCGGGTCATCGAGATCGCCGGGTGGGCCAGCTTCACGGCTGCCCGCCGGGTCGGTGCGTCACTGGCCGCTGCCCGGTGAGCGGCACCCACGCCACCCGCACCGATACCAATTCATAGATTTACACGCGTAATACTAGCCAATAGGCCGGACGGCCATCCGAGCAGCGTACCGCAATTATCGGCACCGAGGCGACTGGCAGTATCGACTGCAAGTCGGATAAGTGTGCAAAAAGGAAGTGCCAGCGGCAAACGGACTATCCCGAGCCCGGCCACGCGCCCCTCTTCTTCGCCGCTTCGGCAGTCACTTCCGGGCGGCGGGTCGACGATGTTGAGCCGGCCGGAAAGAGGCCAGAAGATCCACCCTGAAAGGACGTCTCGTAGCTCGGTGAAGGCGCTGCTTGCTGGCGTCACTCAAGCAGGATGATGTTGTTGAGGTGGGCGATACCGGAAGCGGCGTTCGTCAATGTGCGGGCGCGGCGATAATCGCGCAGGATCTGGTAGGTCCTCATACCGGCCAGGGCGTGTTCGACCTGGGCTCGGACGCTGCGGTGGTGCCTGTTGAGGCTCTTCTTCCAGTCGGGCAGTGCTCTGCCGTCGGCTGGTTTGCGGCAGGGGATGATCACGTCGGGGTTGCCGCGGTAGGCGCCGTCGGCCATGACTGGCCGCCCCGTGAGCTCGGCGTCGATGCCGGAGGTGCGGTAGACGAGGGTGCCGTCGACGATCGTGACCTGGTCGACCCGCCGCCTGTGTACCGGGGCCAGGGCCAGCAGTGGGCCGAGGGTGTCGATGACCCGGTGCACCGCCGAGTGCGACACCCCGGACAGTGGACCGATCTGCCGCATCGTCAGGTTCGTCCGCCAGTACGCGGCGACCGGCAACACCCGATCGGCGAGGTCGAGTGACCACTGCCGGCCCGGTCGCCCGTCCGCGATCGCGTCACCGCCCCGCTCGGCGACCAGCCGGACCAGCCGGCGGAACTGGACGGGCTGCAACCCGGTGAACGGAAGGACCCATTCCGGGCGAGACGCCGTGATCACCTGCACCCGGACATGATCCACCATTACCGAACACCGAGTTACGGGACGCCCATATCCCCCCAACACCGACCGTGACGAAACTCTCAACGACGGTCGCAGCCGCAAGATGACCGCAAGTGGACTAATTTCCACTGTAAATCGGCTAATTGTATCCAGGAGCCCAGATATGGCCGGGCAACTTTCCCGGAATGAGGGGTCCGTCCGCTTTGAGGAGTGGCCGTGCGACGGCTCGACCAGCCGGCAAAGGCGGCCGGGTACTGGGCGGCGACCCCCCGCAGGCGGTCCACCCGACGCCCCGCCGACCGGCTTCGACCCGCCCTTCACCGGCCTGACCGGCCCACACATCTCCTTGACCGATCAATTATTGGTTATTTGTACAACCCATCCTGGAAAGTGGCACGCTCAGCTATCCATTTCCACAACGGCCCGACAGGCGGGAAGAAATCACCGTGCGTATTTCTACAACGGCTCGGCACGCGGGAAGGAATCACCGTCCGTAGTACAGCCCTCTTCACACTTGCGCTAGCTGGTCGGATCGCGACGCGAGCATTGCCTGCCGGCCAGTGCTCGGCTAACGTCGACGCTTAAGACGTACCGCCAACGGGGGTTCGGAAAGACGCTAAGCAATCAATTTAATTTGTTTGGCGTGTGCAATCGTTCGGTCGATACGGCAATGGGAACCGTCGCCACCAATATCGCGGAGCTGGATCACCCTGCCAGTTCGGCTGCCGTATCGCCGGGCAATCGCACCCGAGTTCCGACATGCGATCGATCGGAGGCACGGTGGAGGAGTCAATCGAGCTGGCCGTTAGGCGCGCCATCAACACGATGCGCCAGAACATGGGGGAGCAGCTCACCGTTGACGACATGGCCCGTGCGGCCCTGTTCAGCAAGTTTCACTTCACCAGGATCTTCCAGCGTGCGACCGGCGTGTCACCGGGTCGTTTCCTGTCGGCGCTACGCCTGCAACGCGCCAAGCATCTCCTGGTCACGACATCTTTGAAGGTCGCGGACATCAGTCTGATGGTCGGCTACAACAGCGTTGGCACCTTCAGCGCCCGCTTCAGCCGCAGCGTCGGCATGCCGCCGACGGTCTACCGGCAGCGGGCCGGGTACGCCAACCGCATCCTCAGCGCCGAGGACGGCGACAACCAGTCGCAGGCAAGGGTGCACGGCCAGATCCGCCAGGCCGGCGGCGACGAGCCGAGGCCGGTGTTCGTCGGGCTCTTCGTCGACCGGATCCCCCAAGGGAAGCCCATACGTTGTGCCGTGCTCCCTCGCGCCGGCCGCTTCGAGTTCGACCAGGTGCCCCTTGGCACCTGGTACCTGCTCGCGCAGTCCGTGTCCATGGACGACCAGCCTGCCGCCGACGTCACGGATCAGCATGGAGTCTTCGTGGCCACCCACGGACCAATCGACGTACGGGAGGACACGGTCGTCGACATCGACGTCGATCTGAAGCCGCTACGAACCCTGGATCCACCCGTGCTACTAGCGCTCATGAATGCGCGCAAGCTGGCGCTGACCCAGGTCGCGCAAAGCCGGGCCAGGACCGAGCTGGCGCCGAGCGTTGCCGCCGCGCCGAACGGCCGGCCGTTCACCTCGCCCGTCGCAGGCGGTCGTCCGTCCAGAAGGCCGCTGGAGACCGCGGATCGTTCGGCCGCATGACCACCCGGCCGGGTGCCTCCCCAGGTGCCCGGCCGGTGACCGTGCGGGCACCTGGGCGCCCTGACCGGAAGGTGCGCCGCTGACGATCGCTGCGGCCCATGCAAGACTCTGGCACCGGCTGGTGTAGGTAAGGAACGGCGATGCGCATCTCGGATCTCAGCAGGCAAACCGGTGTACCCGTGGCCACAATCAAGTTCTACCTACGGGAACGGCTCCTTCCGCCCGGTCGTCCCACCGCCCGCAACCAGGCGCAGTACGATGCGGAACACCGGCTGCGGCTCAGCATGATCCGCGCACTGACCAGTCTCGGACAGCTCGAGCTCTCGGCGATACGCGAGCTGCTGGGCGCCATCGAGGACAGTCGTAGGACCGTGGTCGAGCTCCTGGCGATAGTCAACCAGGCCCTGCATCCCACGGACAGCGCCAAGGATCCGGTGGAGACCTCGACCGAGCGTGCCCAGGTCGACGGGTTCGTCAACGGCCTGGGATGGGACGTGTCCGACGACGCGTCGAGCCGCACCACGCTGGCGCAGGTGCTGGCGGCGATGGACCGGCTCGGGTGCGGCAAGGGGGTCGAGTTCTTCAAGCCCTACGCGGAGGCGGCCGAGCAGCTCGCCACCCGGGAGCTGGACCTGCTCGAGGAAGGTCACGACGGCGGTGAGCGGGCGTCCGTCGTCGTACGCGCCATCCTTCTCGAGGTGGCGAACACCGCGATCCGCCGGATGGCGTACGAACACCTGGCGAACGAGCGGTTCCCCCGCCAGGGGCCGGACTGACGAACCGCCGGCCACGGGCGACACGAGTAGCGGGGTGGGGGGGCCCCCCCGGGGGGGGGGGGGCCCCCCCCCGCACC
>NZ_JBNCLD010000017.1:35188-128565 GCF_049844505.1 Micromonospora sp. DT229
CCGGGGGCCGGACTCACCACCGGCCGGCCCGGGGCTAACCGTGGTGTGTTTGGGCCCCACACCTTATCGGGGGCCGCCCCACCCCGCTACTCGTAGCTCAGCGGGTGGCGAACTGACCGGGCTTGCGCCCCTCACCGGCCGGGCCACGGTACGCCTGGGCGATTTCCAGCCACGCCTCGGCGTCCTTACCGGTGGCCTTGATCCCCAGGTCGGCGTGGTGGCGCCGGCGTGTCACCAGCAGGCAGAAGTCGACCGCCGGACCGGTGATGCGTTGCTCGGCGTGCTCCGGGCCGAACGTCCAGGTCGCGCCCGACGGGGCGGTGATCTCGAACCGGAACTCGACGTCCGGGGTCTGGAGCCCGCGGGCAAGGTAGCCGAAGTCCCAGGTCCGCACCGCGAAGCCCACCAGGTGGCCGATGCGGTCGGTGTGCGTACGCTGCACGCCCAACCCGTCCGCGATGTCCTGACCGTGTGCGAACAGCTCCATCATGCCGGCGGCGGCCAGCACGGCGGCCGGCAGCGGTCGCACGAGCCACGGCACCATCTGGTCACCCGGCAGGGCGGCCAGTGCCCGCTCGACACCGGCCCGCTCGGTACGCCACCGCTGCAACAGCACCTCCGGTGGCTCGGCGACGAACTCGGCCATCGCCGCTTTGACGTTGGCGTCGAAGTTCGGGCTGAGGGAAGCCACCACCTGCTGGAACTGCTCGGGTTTTGCCGCCGCGAGGGCCGCCAGGCGGAAGGTGGCCGCGAGGTGGGCGATCTGGTGTGCCACCGTCCACCCGGGTGCCGGGGTCGGCGTCTGCCACCGCGCCGCATCGAGACCGCTCACCAGGCGGTCGACCTCGTCGCCGTCCGCCGCTAGATCGGATACGACATTGGGTTGCTGGCTCATCTTTGTACCGTTCCTTTCGGACTGAGGGATGGGCAGGTCCGTTCGGACGACGTCCTGTCGGCGGGTCCGAACGGAACCTGAGGTGTCGGGCTCGGTCAGGCGGTACCGGCCGGCGTACGGACCGGACCGGCCGTGGCAGGTGATCGGGAGCCGATCGCCGCCGGCATGGCTTTGACCCCGTTGACGAAGTTCGACGCCAGGCGGCTCACCGGCCCGGTCAGCCGCAGCGAACGCAGGTGGGGCGACATCACCCGCAACAACGCGGTGAGCTCGGCACGGGCCAGGTGCGCGCCCAGGCAGTAGTGCGGGCCGATACCGAACGACAGTTGGCGGTTGGGGGTGCGCCCCAGGTCCAGCCGCTCCGGATCGGAGAAGACCGTGGCGTCCCGGTTGGCCGAGGTGTAGTACAGGACCACCTTCTCGCCCGCGGTCACGGCCCGGCCGCCGATCTCGGTGTCCCGGGTGGCGGTACGGCGGAACTGCATGATGGGCGTGACCCAGCGCAACAGTTCCTCCACCGCCGACTCCATCGGAACGCGACCCTCGACCAAGCGGGCGCACTCCCCCGGATGCTCGATCAGGGCCTGCATGCTTCCGGCGATCAGATGTCGGGTGGTCTCGTTGCCCGCCACCACCAGCAGCAGCCAGAAGTTGCAGAACTCGCGGTCGGTCAGCCGGATCCCGTCCACCTCGGCGCTGGCCAGCAGGCTCACCAGGTCGTCGGTGGGGCGTGCCCGACGCTCGACGCCGAGGCTGAGGGCGTACTGGAACGCCTCGGCCATCGCGGTGCGATATGCGTCGATGTCACCACCGCCGAAGTCCGGATCGTCGAAGCCGACCAGGTGGTTGCTCCACCGGTAGAGCAGAGCGCGATCCTGCTTCGGCACGCCGAGCAGATCGGCGAGGACGAGCAGCGGCAGCTCGGCGGCGAGGTCGGTCACGATGTCGAACTCGCCCGCCGCGACCACCTTGGCGACCAGAGCTTCGGCGTGCGCGTCGATGCTCGCCAGCAGTCCCCGCACCGCACGGGGGGTGAACACGGATGTCACCAGCTTGCGCAGCCGGGCATGGTGGGGATCGTCCATGTTGACCAGGAGCTGCCGGGCCTGTTGCAGGTCGGCGGGGGTGCGCGGATCGGTCAGGAAGGCCCCCTTGGCCGCCGACGAGAAGTCGGTGACCCGCCGCGACGCGGCGACCACGTCCTCGTACCTGGTCACCGCCCAGAACCCGGAGCCCCGGGTGGCCGTACGCCCCGCGGCCGTGTGCCGCGTCAGCACCGGCTCCGCGACCCAGCCGACCGGCTCGTCACGGCGCCGCCGGGCGAACTCGTCGTGCGGCACCCCCGCCACGTAGGTGGTGGGATGGGCGATGTCCGGACGACCCGTGGGCTGGCCAGTGGCGGGTCGGGACACGGGCGTGGCCGCGCCCGACAGCCCCGCGAACTTGCTCCGCAGGGCGTCCTTGCGCAGCTTGCCCGTGTCGTCGCGGGGCAGGCTGTCCACCACCCGGTACGCCCGCGGCACCTTGAACCCCGCCAGCGACGTGCGGCAGTGGGCGTCGAGGCGGGTCGCCAGATCGTCCGGGTCGGCCGCGGTCTCGGGCACGACGATGCCGACGACCCGTTCCCCGAACTCGTCGTCGGCAACCCCGATCACCGCCGCGTCGCGTACCACCGGATGACGCAGCAGCACGGCCTCGACCTCGGCGGGATAGACGTTGACTCCACCGGTAACGATCATGTCCTGGGCCCGTCCGGTGAGGAACAGGTAGCCGTCCTCGTCGACGTGGCCCACCTCGCCGTAGGTGAAGGTGTCCGGCGCAAGGTACGCCGCCTGGGTCTTCTCGGGCGCGTTGTGGTAGTGGAACCGGTTGCCGGTACGTCGGCGGAAGAAGATCTGACCGGTCTGGCCGGCAGCCACCGGCTGTCCGTCGTCGTCGACCACGACGATCTCCGAGGGTGGAACGGCCCGCCCGACACTGCCCGGCCGGGCGAGCCACTCGGTCGAGTCGATCAGGGTCACCACGCCGCCCTCGGTGGCGCCGTAGTACTCCACCAGAACCGGCCCCCACCAGTCGATCATCGACCGTTTGACCTCCGGCGGGCACGGTCCGCCGCCGTGCCACACCCGGCGCAGACTCGCCCCGGAGAACGTCTGCCGGGTGAGCGCGTCGACGCGCAACAGCCGGACGAGTTGGGTCGGCACGAGGTGCGTGACGGTGATCCGCTGCTCGTCGATGATATTCAGCGTCGCAGCCGGGTCGAAGTACGGGCGGATGACCAGCCGGCTGCCCTGGAGCAGGGAGAGCAGCGCGAAGAACAGCTGCGACGAGTGGTACCAGGGCCCGTCCAGCAGCATCCGCTCCCGGCGGGGCACGCCCAGCACCGACCGCGCGTAGTCGCACAACCGGCCCACCCGCGCGTACGGCGCGCCCGTGACGAAGAGGTTGTTGACCACACCCTTGGGCCGCCCCGTGGTGCCGGACGTGTAGAGCATCGTGGCGCCGCAGACCTGCTCCTCAGGTTCGGCCGGGGAGGCTGCGGCGAGCAGGGGCTCCACAGCGGCGAACCCCTCGACCTCCCGATCGCCGAGCACCAGTCGGGCCACCGGTCCGACCGCGCCGTCCGCCGCCGCGGCCACGGCCTTGACGTGCAGCTCCTCGGTGATCACGACACGGCTTCCCGAGTCCGACAGGATATGCCCGATCTCCGTCGCGGTGAGGTGCCAGTTGACCGGTACGACGGTGACCCCGGTGTGCAGTGCCGCCAACAGGATCTCGAAGGTCTCCCGACGGTTGCCCGTCACGCAGGCGAGCCGGTCACCGGTGCCCAGGCCCTGTGCGCGCAACAGGTGTACCCATCGGTTGATGCGCTCGGCGAGACGGATCCAGCTCGTCGCGCCGTCGGAGTCGACGATCGCGGTGGCCTCCCCGTCGTAGCCGACGTGCTCGTTCAGTAGGGTCGGCACGGCTGATCCTTCCTGTGGTCAATCGAGCAGGTCCGGCTGTGCGCGGACGATGTCGGCGTACATCGGACGGAAGTTGAGCCGGCCCATCGCCGGGGTGCCCATCACGGCGGCGGTGGCCCGCGCGACGTCGGGTCTGATCGGCACCGGAGTGCCTGCCGCCTCGGCGATCAGCTGCACCCGGGCGCAGCTGTCCATCGTGACGAACCACCAGGCGGCCTCCTGCACCGTCGTGCCGACGGTCAGCAGCCCGTGGTTGCGCAGGACGACCGCCTTGCCATCGCCCAGCACCTCGGCTATCCGCTTGCTCTCCACCGAGTCGAGCACGACCCCCTCGAAGCCCTCGTAGACCGCGTGGTCCTCGAAGAAGACGCACGCGTCCTGGGTGAGCGGGTCGAGCCGCCGGCCGAGCGCCGCCCACGCCCGGCCGTACACCGAGTGGGTGTGTGCGGCCGCGACGACGTCGGGCCGGGCGGCGTGGATCGCCGAGTGGATGGCATACCCGGCCGGGTTCACCGTGCCCGTTCCCTGCAGCACACGGCCGTCGGCGTCGACCAGGATCAGGTCGCTGACCCGGATCCGGGCGAACGGGACGGCGAACGGGTTGATCCAGAACTGGTGGGGGTCGCCCGGGTCGCGGGCTGTGATGTGCCCGCCGGCCCCCTCGTCGAAGCCCAACCGCGCGAAGATCCGGAACGCTGCGGCCAGCCGCTGCTTGCGGTAGGTCCGCTCCTCCTCGACCGTACGGGTGGGCCGGTCGCCGGTCATCCGCAGCCGCCCGCCGAGTCCGTGTCGTAGCCCCGGGGGGCGTCGATCAGCGCACCGGGAATGCCCGCCAACAGGTCACCGTAAGGCTGCGGCTGCGGCTCGGGCTGCGGCACCTCGCCGGTGCCGGTCGGCGGTCGCGGGTCGGTGCCACCGGCGACAGCCGGCGCTCGCTCGTTCATCCGTTCACTCCTTCCGGCCGCCAGGTGTCCAGGAACGCGTCCACACGATCCAGGCCCCAGAACCGATGGCGGCCCCACTTCAGGTACGGGATGCCGAACACGTCGTCGAGGTAGGCCTGGTAGAGGCAGCCGACCGCCTCCTCGCGGATGCTCTCGTCGTCCGCGGCGGCGACGGTCCGGTCGGGGTCGAGACCGGCGGCGGTCGCGGCGGTGGCGACCACCTCCGGGGTACAGATGTCATCGCCCCGTCCCCAGCGGGCCGCCACGATCGCGTCGTAGAATTCCCACTCCCGGCCCTCCTGGCGGGCGGCCAACCAGCCGAGGTGCGGAAGTTCCCACCAGGAGTCGACGTCGACCGGCCAGGCCATGTCTATGCCCCGGTTCTGGGCTAGGCGTTTGGTGTCCATCAGCATGTAGAGGTGCTTGGCGCGGCTCATCTGCTGGTAGTGGAACTCGCCGCCGCGCTCGGCCAGGGCCGCGGACGTCTTCTCGTCCGGGTCCCAGTACGGCAGGCAGTCGAACTCCGCGGACAGGTCCGGCACCACCTCGCGGAGGCGGCGCACGGTCAGCCAGCTGTACGGGCTGCGGAACGAGAAGTACAACCGCGGGCGACGGGTCACGGTCGCCCTCCGATCAGGACCCTGCTGACCTCGTCGTCCAGCTCGGCGACACTACCGGCGCCGGGACCGGCGGCGATCGCGTACCCGTGCAGGATCTTGGCCGTGGCCACCGGCACCAGCAGGTCATCGCGTTGCACGTAGCAGTCCATCCGGCCGTCGAACATCACGCCACGCAGGATGTCCTGCACCGTGAAGACGGTGTGGATGGTCTCCTCCATGTGCGCCGCGGCGATCAGCTGGATCCGGGCGCGGGAGACCACCGGAATCCAGTGCCGCTCGGTCAGCATCCGCCCGACCGAGATGCCGCGGTCGGCGAGGAACCTGTCCACCACCTCTTCCAGCGCGCGGACGTAGGCCGAGTGCTGGACCCGGTCGGAGAAGTGGCAGTGGAAGTAGCGGGCCCGCCAGGACCACAGGAACTCCCAGGGCTGGGTGCCCAACACCGCCGTCGGCGGCTGTCCCGGGGCGAGGGTACGACGGTCGGGCCGGGTGACCGTGCTGGCCTGCGCCACGTCACCGACCTCGTACGCGGCCAGCGCCGGCGGCGCGGGGACGTGGGCCGACGCGCTCCGTTCCCGTACCAGCGCCACGGTCACCTTGCCCCGTAGGACGGTGACCCACTCGCCGCCGCGGGACACCGCCAGTTGCACGATGAGACGCCGGCCGTTGTCGGCCACCACCTGCGCCTGTACCTCGTCGTCGAGTTCCAGCACCGCAGGCAGTTGCACCGAACAGTCGACCACCTCGAAGCCCAGGCCGTGCTCGTGGTAGAGCGTCCGGGCGCTGGCGCCCCGCTCGCGCAGCCACTCCAGGACCGCCTGTTCGACGAGGTAGACGAAGTGCTTGAAGCCGATCCAGGTACGGATGTTGGCTCCCTCGTACGAGGGACGGCCCGACACAACGGTCGAGCCGACCGTGGCGAGCGTCATCTCGGTCCCCTTCCAATCGTTTCGAACGCACGGCTGGTGGCGACGAACGCGGTCACGCTGTCGGCCACCCGGCGCGCCTGCCGGACGTGGCAGAAATGGTCGAACTCTTCTTCGACCTGAAGGTTCATCCCCGGCACCTCCGCGGCGAGGGCGCGGGCGGCCACCGGGGACAGCGTCGGGTCGGCCGCTCCGGCGAGCAGGAAGGTCCGTACCGCCACGTTGCTCAATCGCAACTGGGCGCTGGCGATGTACTGCTGAAACACGGTGAGGAATCCGGCGGGGCCGACCCGGTCGATGGCGGCCTCGCCCATCGCCTCCAGCACATCCGGGTCCAACGCGTCGACCCGGGCACCCATCCGGGCCCGCAGACCCTCGCGGATGTGCCGCACGAACGTGACCCGGGCCTGGTCGAACATGTCCCAGGTGACCGAGTGCTGCGGCTGCCGGTAGAGCGGACAGACGAGGATCACCGCCGGCGCGGGGCGCGGGTCACGCGCACACAGCAGGGTCAGGGCGGCGTTGGCCCCGAACGAGTGGGTGATCAACACGTCCGGCCGGACGCCGAGTTGCTCGAGACCGTCTCCCAGCCAGTCCCCCGCCGGGCGGTGGCCCCACCGGTAGTCGTTGCCCGAACGCCACGGCAGGTCCAGCGCGACCATCCGCCAGGTCGGGTCGAGCTCGGCGGCGAGGGGGCGCCAGGTCGTCCAGGGATCTTCGAGGCCGTGCGCGAAGACCACGAGCGGGCCGCCCGGCGTACCCGGCCGCAAGGTGTGCAGCGACACTTCCGCGTTCTCCATCAGGACCTCCGCACCGAAGCCGCGCTGACGAGCGCGCCCCGATCCCGGTCGCCGACCACGCCGACCGTCTGGTGGCCCTCGTCGGCGACCAGGTGTGCGGCGGTGGCGAGGGCGACGATGTCGTGTGCCCCGTAGAACTCGCCCCACTGGCGGGCCAGCACCACTCCCCGACGGCCCACCAACAGCCGCGGCGGGTGCGGCCAGCGCTGATTCCGCACCAGGTCCAGCACGACCGGGGCTGCGGTGTCGCTCGGCCGGTGCCGTTCGAGCACCAGGCAGGCTGCGCCGCGGCGCAGCGGCACCGACGACGTGTCGTGGTCGTACAGACCGGCGGCGACCTCGTCGTCCGGCTCCGCGCCGACGAGCACCACGCGACGGGCCCGGTTGGCCCGCAGCAGCAGTCCCGCCGTGGCGAGGGCGTCCATCCCGGCCGACCGACCAGAGCAGACCAGCAGGTTCGGGCCACCGAACCCGAACCACAGCGCGACGCTGCTGGCGATGACGTTGCTCGACACGTTCGGCGCGTCGAGGACGCTGACCCGACCCCCGCCCTCCTCGGCGACGGTCTGCGCGACCCGGGCGACCGCGGCGACGTTACCGAGGTTGCTCGCGACGACCACGGCGGTGTCCACGGACAGTTCCCGATCGGGCCGGCGACCTGGCTCCAGACCCAACGCCCGATGTACGGCGCACAGCGCCAGTCGGGTCGCCGGCTCCTTCGCCAGCAAACCCTTACGGCCCAGCACCTGCGAAGCCTGCTCCGGCTCGGGCGCCGCCTGCCACGCCCAGTTTCCCCGAGGCTTACCGATTTCCTCGGCGAGCGTGGCACCCACCGCGACTCCGGGCAGGTGCAGGCTCCAGCCGGTCACCAGGAACGTCGTCTGGCTCATACCCGCCCCACCAGGGTCACCGCGTTGACTCCGCCGAACCCGAACGCGTTCACCTGCACCAGGTCGGGTCTGGCCACGACCGGTCTCCCCCGAACGAACCGCAGGCCCTCTCCCTCAGGCAGGACCTCGGTGAGCCCGGCGATCGGCGGCACCAGGCCCTGCGCCAGACAGTGCACCGCCACGTCGAGGTTGACCAGGGCAGCGGCACCGGAGGTGTGCCCGACCGCCCCCTTGACCGCGGTGACGAGCGGGTCGGCGCCGGCGCCCAGCAACACCTTGCGCAGCGCCTCGCTCTCCGCCGGATCGTTGAGCGCGGTCGCCGTCCCGTGGGCTACCACGACGTCCACCTCCTCCGGACCGCGGCCGCCGCGGGCGTACGCATCGCGCATGGCGCGGCTGATGCCCTCGACGTCGGGGGCCGTCTCGTGGAAGGCGTCACAGGACAGTCCGGTGGCGACCAGCCGGCCGAGCGTGGGTCCGGTCCAGCCGTCGGGCACCACGACCACGGCCGCCCCGGCGTCGCCGAGCAGCACACCGTCGCGGGCCCGGTCGAACGGGCGCACCTGACGGGTCGGCACCGGGGCGACCCGGCCGATCATCGCCAGCATCGAGCGGGTCATCGTGTCCGCGCCCCCCACGATGACCGCGTCCGCCTCACCGCACTCGACGAGGTCCTGCGCCAACGCCAGCGCGTGCCCGCCCGCGCTGCACGCGTTGGAGAACGTCACGACGTCGGTGATGCCGGCGAACGCGTTGCCGACTGCCCCGGCGAAGTGCAGTCGCTCCACCGAGAACCGGGCCCGGTCGGCCGCGAACTCCTCCACCGCCGACAGTTCACCGAGCCCGGTGCCGACCAACGCGACGACCCGCTGCCGTGACGGGTCGAGGCCGGCCTGGCGGGCCGCCCGTGCCACGCACTGCGCCAGCAGCCGGCTCGCCCGAAACGGGCGACCCGGCTCGTCGTCGGGCACGTGGTAGCCGTAGTCCACCCCGATCCGGTCCGCCTCGGGCAGCCGCAACGGTCCGGCGCCGCAGGCGCCGTCGAGCAGACCGGCGAAGGTGTGCGTACCGTCGCCCAGGCAGGTCTGGATGGCGCTAGCCGCGATCAGAGCCGTCATCGGACATCCTCTCCACCAGCGCGGCACCAACGGCACCGCCAGCGCCTCGACCGGTGAGCAGCGCGAGGCCACGGTGCCCGCCGGCCAGCACCACGGCGAGCGCCACGGCACCGGACGCCGCGTCGCACTCGCCGAGCATCCGCTTCGGCAGCAGCCGCCGGGGCTCGACGCCGAGCGCACGCGTGGCCGGGCCGTACTCACGCCGGTCGTCATCGGCGGACTCGCCGGTCACCACCAGGTCCACGTCCGCGCCGACCCGGCCGGCGCGCCGCAGAACACGGTCGACGCATCCGGTCAACGCCCGCTCGGCCCCCCCGTCACCGCCGGGCCCGTACGCCGTGGCGACCGCGAGGATCCGCGCCCGTGGCGTCAGCCTGGCCCAGGCGGGCGGCTGTTCGGAAGTGAGCACGAACAGGGCGGCGGCCTCACCTGAGGTCACCTGGCCGGTGGCGCCGGTCAGGTGCGAGGCCCACGCCCGGTGCGGGGTGAACTCCTCGACGGCGCCGGCGAGCATCACGTCGTTGTAGCCGCGGTCCAGCACGTTGTTCGCGTAGCGCAGGGCATTCAGGAAGGCAAGTGGGCCACCGGCGACGGTCGCGTTGACGCCCATCAGCCCGAACTTGATCGCCACCTGGCCGGCGGCGCAGTTCATCACGGTGTTCGGGAACAGCATCGGGTTGACCAGGTATGGCCTCTCCTGCACCAGGGTGTCGCGGGTGTAGTCGCTTGTCGACTTGAAGCTGCCGAGGCTGGTGCCGAGGGCGACGCCGACCCGGGCTCGGTTGGTCTCGTCGATGGTCAGCTCTGCCCTGCGCAGCACGTCCTGGCAGCAGACCACCGACAGCGCGGTGGCCCGGTCGAGGGTACTGGTGCCCTTACGCCCCATGTGTGTACGCACGTCGAAGTCGACCAGCGCGTGCCCGGTGGACGCCGGCAGCCCGGCATAGAGGCCACCGACCGCGACACCCGGATCGGCACTCTCACCGTCGCGGGCCGCGAGCCAGTCGATCAGGGCCTGCTCGCCAACGCCGGCCGAGGTCACCGCGCTGTAGGTGCTCACCAGAACGGGGCTCATCCGACCGCTCCAAGCATGACGATGGCGTTGTTGCCGCCGAAGGCGAACCCGTCGTTCTGCACCACCCGCACGTCGGCGGAGCGGGCCACGTTGGGCACCGGGTCGATGCCGACCAGCGCCGGGTCCGAGGTGGACCAGTTGATCGTCGGCGGCAGGAACCCGTGGTGGATCGCGAGCACGGAGGCGATGGCGCCGAAGCCGCATGCCGCACCCATGGTGTGCCCGATCATCGATTTGATCGAGCTGACCGGCGGGGGCTCGGCACCGAAGACATCCAGGATCGCCCGTCCCTCCACCATGTCGTTGGCGGGGGTGCCGGTGCCGTGGGCGCAGATGTAGCTCACGTCCTCCGGCTTGACGCCCGCGTTTCGGTGGGCGATGCGCATGCATTCGGCCACGCTCGCCATGTCCGGGGAGACCGGATGCTTGGCGTCGCAGTTGAGGCCGTAGCCCAGCAACTCGGCGTAGACCCGGGCGCCACGGGCCTGGGCGTGGTCGAACGTCTCGAGGACGATGGCCGCGCCCCCCTCGCCGGTGAGGATGCCCGACCGGTCCCGGTCGAAGGGGGCGCAGACGGTGCCGGTGAGGGCACCGAGCCGGAAGAAGCCGGCATGCGCCCACCGGCACACCGAATCCGCCCCGCCTGCGATCACCACGTCCGCCTCGCCGGAGACCAGCAGGTCGTAGCCGTAGCCGATCGCGTAGTTGCTGGCCGAGCAGGCGGTGGCCAGGGTCAGCGACTCACCCGTGAGGTCGAGTTCCTCGCTGACGGCGTTGGCGAGCCGGTTGGCCGGCAGTTGCCGCAGCAGCACGGGGTCCTGCGCGGCGAAGCCACCGTCCACCATCTGCGCGGTGAGCGCCTCGACGACCTGCGACTCGCCGCTGGTCGTGCCCACCACGCTGTGGGCACGACCCGGAGCGACCGATTCGATGTCGAGGCCCGCGTCGTCGACGGCCAGACGAGCCGCGCTCGCCGCGAACAGACTGGATCTACCCCACCGGTACGGATCGATGCGGCGCACGTAGTCGGTCGGGCGGAAGTCCTGCACCTCTCCCGCGTCCTGGTACGGGAAGCCGGTCGGGTCGAAGCTGGCGATGCGAGAGATGCCCGACCGGCCCTCCCGCAGGGCCTCGGCGAACGCCGACCGGCCGATGCCGATGTTCGAGACCGGCCCCAAGCCGGTGACCGCTACGCGAACCACGGTCAGCTCTTCGCTGCCGAGTGCCGCAGAACAGCGGCGTGCACGGCCTTGAGATTGCGCAGATCCGGCAGCTCAGCCTGCGGGATCTCCACCTTGAACTGCTTGTCGAGCCGGGCGAGGATCTCGATCGCACGCAGCGAGTCGGCGCCGTAGTCCTCCATGAAGTCGCCGGTGTCGGTGAGCTCCTCGGGCTCCAGTTCGAGCACCTCCGCGACCATCTCGCGGATGTCCGCCAACTGCTGCTCGTTCTTGTCCATCTCTAGTCCTTCCCGAAATGACGAACTGCCTTCTGGCCGGTCCGGGCCGGTGCGCCTGGCACCGGTCCGGTCCGGGGACTGACGGGGCGTCGGGTGGCGACGAGACTGGATACGGTGGCGATCCTCCGGTCGCCCACCCATGTCTCACCCGACGCGAAAGCGGTGTCGGCGATGACCGTGTCGAGTCGGACCTCGTGGCGCAGCACGTCACCGGGAAGGGCGACGCCCTCGAACCGGTAGTCCGAGGCGCCGATGAACATGAGCACCTGGTCCGCGTCGTTCGGGTCCGGCACCCGTCCGTTGAGCCACAACAACGCGGCGCTCTGCCCAAACGACTCGATGAGCAGCGAGGACGGGTAGGCGTACTGCCACGGTTCGGCGCCGTCGGTGAGGTCCGCATAGCAGGGATCGGTGCCGCTGACCGCCTTGAGGGTCCGGATCCGGTTGTGTGGCACGAGTTCCAGCACCCGGTCCACCAGCAGCAGCGGGTACCGCTGCGGCAGGACCGCCCGGACTTCGACGTGCTCATGCATGAGGTAGCTCCCGGGGTCCGAACTCGGCGCGCAGCCGCGCGGCGACGACGCCGTCGGTGCGGAGGCCCTCGCCGCGGACCAGCCAGCCGGTGGGCTGCGGGGTCGCGGTCAGCCTCAGGGTCAACTCGTCGCCGTCGAGGAACGGAGCGAGGAACCGCACCGACCGCAGCCGGCGCAGCACCGTGGGCGCACCGCCGGCGCGATCCACGGCCAGCGCCAGCGCCTGCCCCGCGGCCTCGATCACGAACACTCCGGGCAGCACCGCCAGAGTGGGAAAGTGCCCCCGGGTCGTGGCCTGCCCCGCCACGACCCGCAGGCGGGCGGTGATCTCAAGCCCGTCGGTGGTCTGCTCGACCACGTACGAGTCCACAGCCTGCAGCGGCGCGGCCCGGTCGTACGCCGGTTGCGTGACGGCGTCGGCGGTCACAGCGTGATCCCCCCGTCGACCTGCAACACCTGACCGGTGATGTACGCCGCCCGCTCCGACAGCAGGAACGCGACCAACTCGGCGACGTCGTCGGCGGTACCGAAGCGACGCAGCGGGATGTCGGCCAACGCCTTGTCCCGCAGCTTCGCCGGCAGGGCGTCGGTCATGTCCGTCTCGATGAAGCCGGGCGCGACCGCGTTGACCCGGATGCCGTACGAAGCGACCTCCTTGGCCAGCGACTTCGTCAGCCCGATGATGCCGGCCTTGCTGGCCCCGTAGGCCGTCTGTCCGACGTTGCCGTAGATGCCCGCCACCGAGGACATGTTGACGATGGCCCCGGCTCGGTTCTTCATGAACCGGAAGGCGAGCGTCCGGCAGAAGTTCCAGGTGCCGGTGAGGTTGGTGGACAACACGGCGTCCCAGTCCTGCGGCCCGCTCATCACCAGGTGCTTGTCCCGGGTGATGCCCGCGTTGTTGACCAGCAGGTCGACCGGACCGATCTCGGCCTCGGCGGCGCGGACGAACTCGTCGACAGCGATCGGATCGCTGACCTCGCACTCGGCGAAGTACGTCGGCACGCCCAGCTGGCGTACGTCGTCGGCGGTGCGGCACGACGCCTCGCTGGCCCGCTGGTAGCACCCCGCGATCGCGTAGCCCTCGCGGGCCAGGCGCAGCGCCACGGCCCGGCCGATGCCGCGCGACGCCCCAGTCACCAATGCCCGGTGCTGCTCAGCCACGTCTGCCCCCATCTCCTCGTTCAGCTTTCACGGTAGGTTCGAGGCAGATTGCCGATCACCTCCCTGGTTGCTGCCACCGAGCTCCCGGGTGTGCGCGCCGGCGACCGGCGCGGCGGCCCGGATCCGCGTCGGCGTACGGGAGAACTTGACCGCCGGCCCCACCAGGGGCGCCACGGTCCCGTTGTGCAACCGGGTGGCCACGAGCATGTCCCGCTCGACGACGTGCGGATCGGTGACCACGTCGGCCAGCGTCCGCACCGGGCTCACCACCAGTCCACGCCCGGCGAGTGCGGCGACCGCGACCGCGACCGGCCGGGTGGCACACCAGTCGGCCACGACGGCGTTGACCGCGTCCCGGTTCGCCAGGCGCTCCCGGTTGCGGCGGAAACCCGGCGCGTCGGCCAGCTCGGGCCGACCGACCACCTCGGTGAGCGCCCGCCAGTGTTTGTCGAGCGCGACCGCCAGGTAGAGATGCCCGTCGACGCACGGGAACACGTTCGACGGCACGACGAAGTCGGTCTCGTTGCCCAACCGGCCCGGTGGCGCTCCGGTCGCCGCCAGCGTCGGTAGCCCACTGCTGCTGAACAGCAGCGCGTCCATCATGGCCACGTCGACGTGCTGGCCCTCGCCGGTGCGGTCACGGTGGGCGAGCGCGGCCAGCGCGCCGATCGCGGCGTGCAGGCCGGCGAGCTCGTCGGCGAGGAAGGTGGGTGCGCGTACCGGCTGCCCGTCGGGCTCGCCGTTGAGTGCCATCCAGCCGCTGGCCGCCTGAATCACCGGATCGTACGCCGGCAGGTGGGTGTTGGGGCCGTACTGCCCCCACCCCGAGATGGAGACGAACACGATGTCGGGACGTCGTTGCCGGCAGACGGCGTAGCCGATGCCCCACCCGTCGAGCGTGCCCGGCTTGTAGTTCTCGACGACGATGTCCGCCTCGGCCACCAGGTCCAGGAACGTCTGCCGGCCGGTCGGCTCGCGCAGGTCCACACCGACGCTGCGCTTGTTGCGGTGCACCGTCTGGCGGAACCAGGACAGTCCGGTGCCGGGGATGTCGGGTGGCACCTCCCCGTCCCGTCCGCCGGGTAACTCGATGTCCACAACGTCGGCGCCGAGGTCGGCCAGCACGCAGGTGGCCAGCGGGCCCGACCAGACCTTGGTGACACCCAGCACCCGGACGCCGCCCAGCGGGCCGGTGGAGTCGCGTCGCGCCTCGCGGTAGAAGTCCTCCTTGCGCATCGCGCCGCCTCACAACCGCTGCAGCAGCGACGCGGTGCCCAGTGATCCGCCGCAGCACATGGTCACCAGGGCGGTTTCGGTGCCGGTGCGTTCCAGTTCGTGCAGGGCGGTGACGATCAGCCGGGACCCGGTCGCCCCGAGCGGGTGCCCGAGCGCGATGGCGCCGCCGTTGACGTTGAGCCGGTCGACGTCGGCGTCGTACGCCCGTACCCAGTTGAGCACGACCGCCGCGAACGCCTCGTTCACCTCGTACCGGTCGACGTCGCGCAGGGACATCCCCACGCGGTCGAGCACCCGCCGGGTCGCCACCACCGGACCGTCCAACAGGTAGTAGGGGTCGGCCCCGGTGACGACCTGCCCGACGAGGCGGGCCCGCGGGGTCAGGCCGAGTTCGCGGGCCCGCCGCGCCGACATCCACAGCACCGCCGCCGCGCCGTCGGACACCTGGGAGGTGGTGCCGGCGGTGTGCACCGCGCCGTCGATGTTGGGCCGCAGCCGGGCCAGCCCGGCCAGTGTGGTGGGCCGCAACCCCTCGTCACGCCGGACCATGTGCCGCTCCCTGGTCGGTACCCCCGTGTCGTCGATAACCGGGACGCCGATGGGTACGACCTCGCGGTCGAACCGGCCCTCTTGCCAGGCCCGCGCAGCGCGGCGTTGGGACTCGACACCGAAGGTGTCCGCCTCCACGCGGGTGATCCCCTCCCGCGCGGCGATCCGCTCGGCACCGCCGAACTGCGCCTTGGGCGGGTCGTCCCACGGGTAGTCGGCGGTCTTGTAATGTCCCGGCCCCTGGTAGAGGTTCGTGCCCATCGGCACCCGGCTCATCGACTCGACGCCGCAGGCCACCCCGACGTCGATCGCGTCGGCGGCGATCAACGCCGAGACGAGATGGTTGGCCTGCTGGGCGGAGCCGCAGGAGACGTCGACCGTGCTGCACCCGACCGCCGGGGAGTGCCCGGTGCTGAGCCAGGCGTTGCGGGCGATGTTGAGGCTCTGTTCCCCGGACTGCGTGACGCAGCCCGCGATGATCTGCTCGACGTCGTCGGGTCGGACACCGGCCCGGTCGACCACGGCCAGGATCGCGTGGCGCAGCAACTCGACCGCCTTCAGGCCGGACAGCTGCCCGCCTCGCCGACCCAGTGGGGTCCGGGCTGCGGCCACGATGACCGGCGTGCGGTCGGCCAGCGCGTTCAGCGTTGCTCCTCGATCGAGATGGCCGTTTTCGGGCACGCCTGGGCGGCCTGGTCGGCGAGGGCCCACAACTCGGCTCCGGGCCGCTCGTCGAGTACGTGCAGCTGATCGTCCTCGTCCACCTCGAAGAGTTCGGGTGCGACAGTGGCACACAGACCGTTGCCGTCACACAGGTTGTAGTCGACGACCACTCTCATCACGTACTCCTCCACAGACGCGCCATAGGCACCCAGCGTCCGCCGGTGCCCCGACGGGCGGCATCTTCGAACATGCGCCGGCGGCAACCCCGGCGGCAGTGGCGTTCTTCGTCCGTGCCGAGCGGCCGGCCAGGCCCTCTCGGGCGGTCGGGATTGGTTTAGCGTGCCGGCATGCGGCTTGTGGACACCGATGACGAAGCGGCCTTCCGGGCGACGCTGCGCCAGTGGCTACGCGACAACGTTCCCGCTGGTGGACCGCACTCCTTGGACACCGAGCAGCGCAGAGCCTGGAGCCGGCGACTGCACACCGCCGGCTACGCGGGCATCACCTGGCCCCGCGAGCACGGCGGACGCGGCCTGTCTGCCTCGTACCAGGCGGTGTACGCCGAGGAGAGCGCCCTTGCCGGCGCACCCGACCACGTCAACGTCATCGGGATCGGCATGGTGGGGCCCACGCTGATCCGGTTCGGCTCGCCGGAGCAGCAGCGGACGTTCCTGCCCCACATCCTCTCCGGTGAGGTGATCTTCAGCCAGGGCTTCTCCGAGCCGGACGCCGGAAGCGATCTGGCCTCGGTCCGGACCCGCGCCCGCCCGCACCCCGACGGCTGGGTGCTGGACGGCGAGAAGGTCTGGTCGTCCTACGCTCACCTGGCCGACTACTGCCTCCTGCTGGCCCGCACCGATGAACCGGCCACGAGACACCGTGGACTCACCTGTTTCCTGCTGGACATGCGCGCACCGGGGGTCCAGGTACGCCCGTTGCGCCAGATGTCGGGGGACACGGACTTCAACCAGATCCTGCTGGACTCCGTGGTCGTACCCGCCGACGCCGTGCTCGGTACGGTCGGCGCCGGGTGGAAGGTCGCGATGACCACGCTCGCGCACGAGCGGGGCACCTTCGCCATCACCCTCACCTCGCGTCTGGCCGCCGAACTCGGCCGGCTCGTGGAGACGGTACGGGCGGCCGGGGCGAGCGACTGCCCGGTCGTCCGGCGGGAACTGGCCCAGTTGCACGTCGAGGTGCAGGCGCTGCGGTACACCGGGTACCGCGCCCTGACGGCCCTGGAGCGTACCGGCACCCCGGGGCCGGAGAGTTCGGTGCTGAAGCTGCGCTGGTCGCTGGCGAATCAGCGACTGGCCGCCCTCGCGGTACGGGTCCTCGACAGCCGGCCCGGCGCCGGCGACGACTGGTCCGGCTACTGGCGCCGGCAGTTGCTGCGTAGCCGGACGAACACCATCGAGGGCGGGACGTCGGAGATCCTGCGCGGCATCGTGGCCGAGCGGGTGCTCGGCCTGCCCCGCTCACACTGACCGGGAGTTGATGGCGATGAACTTCGCGACCACAGCCGTGCAGGACGATCTCGCCGACGCGGCACGGCACTACCTGGCCGAGCGGTACCCGCCCGGGCGGGTGGCCGAGTTCGCCGAGCGCGGGGCGCACGACGTCGACGCCTGGCCCGAGCTGATCCGACAGGGCTGGCTGGACGGCGACCTCGGCCTGATGGAACTGGCCCTGCTCGCGCAGGCCAGCGGCACCGCGCTGCACCCTGTCGCCTGGTGGTCCACGATGGGTGCGGCGCTGCCGGCGTACCGGGCGGCCGGTCTGGAACCACCCGGTGCGGTGAGTTACGGCGACGGCTCGTCGTCGTGCCGGGCCCGGTACGACGGTGCGACCTGGCGGCTGGACGGTCACCTTCGGCAGGTGGTCGACGCCGGGTACGCCGTCGAGTTGCTCGTCGCCGCGACAGACGGCTCCGGGCCGGTGCTGTTCAGCGTGCGCACCGACGATCCGGGCGTGACGCTGTCGGCGCACGACGGCCTGGATCCGCTGCGCGGCTCGGCCACGGTACAGCTGACCGGGGCCATCGGCCGGCTGCTGCTCACCGGGCCGGCCGCCGACGCGGCCCGCGTCGCCGGGCAGCGCCGGGCGGTGGTACTGGCCTGCGCGGAGGCCGTCGGCGTCGGGCAGCGGGCGTTGGCGATGGCCGTCGAACACGCCCAGGTCCGGGTTCAGTTCGACCGCCCGATCGGCTCGTTCCAGGCGGTCGCGCACCGACTCGCCGACAGCTACGCCGACCTGGAGCTGGCCCGTTCCCTGGCGTACCGGGCCGCCGCCGCGGTGGCGGACGGTGCCAGCGGGCCGGACGGGTCCCTCGACGACGCGCTGGCCTGCGCCGAGGTGTCCTGCCCGGCCGCTGCCGTGGCGGCCTGCGAGTCCGCGGTGCAGGTGTTCGGCGGCACCGGGGTGACCTGGGAGTTCCCGCTGCACTGGTGGTACCGGCGGGCGCTGTGGCTGCAGTCGTTCCACCGGGGCCGGACGGACGCCCTCGCCACCGTCGCCGACACGCTCCTGGCGGGTCCCGCCGCGCACCGCACCACTTGACCGCTGACCCGTACCGGGAGAGGAGACGCCGGAGATGCCGCTCGAACTGCACTGGTTCCTGCCGCTGCACGGAGACGGCCGGGAGGTCGCGAAACCGTCCAGCGGACCGGGGGCCCCGGGTGCGCGCCGCGACCCGGACCTCGACTACCTGACCCAGGTCGCGCTCGCCGTGGAGCGGTTCGGCTTCAGCGGGATGCTCACCCCGTTCGGGCTGTTCTGCGAGGATCCGTGGATCGTGGCGTCGGCCCTGTCGACCCGTACCCACCGGGCACGGTTCATGATCGCCCTACGGCCGGGGTTCGTGTCGCCGGTGCTGGCCGCCCAGCAGGCCGCGACGTTCCAGCGAATCACCGGTGGGCGGCTGCAACTCAACCTGGTCACCGGGGGCGACATCGACGAGCAGCGGCGCTACGGCGACTGGCTGACCCACGACCAGCGCTACGAACGCGCTACGGAGTTCCTCGACGTGTTCAACCGGGCCTGGACGGGCGAACGCTTCGACTACCACGGCACCCACTACCAGATCCAGGGCGGACTTGTGACGCGGCCCCATCCGGTCCGCCCGCTGACCTTCGTCGGTGGGTCGTCGGAGCAGGCACAACGCCTGGCCGCGCGGCACGGCGACGTCTTCGTCGCCTGGGGCGAGCCCCCGGCCGGAGTGGCCGGGCTGGTCGCCGACGCCCGCCGGTTCGCCGACGAGCAGGGACGTCGGATCGGGTACGGCAGCCGTTTCCACGTCATCAGCCGGGACACCTCGGCGGAGGCGTGGCGGGTGGCGGAGCAGCTGATCGACGGGATGGATCCGGGGCGCATCGAGCAGGCGCAGCGACGGTTCCGCAGCACCGAGTCGGTGGGCCAACGTCGGATGGCGGCGCTGCACGGCGGCAGTACGGCGGCGCTGGAGGTCTACCCCAACGTGTGGGCGGGGTACGGCCTGGTCCGGCCCGGTGTGGGTACCGCTTTGGTGGGCAGCCACGAGGAGGTCGCCGAGCGGATCGCGGAATACCACTCGCTCGGGTTGGATCACCTGATCCTGTCGGCGCACCCGCACCTGGAGGAGGCGTACGCCTTCGGTGAGGGAGTCCTGCCGCTGCTGCGCAAGCACGGCATCGTGGCCGAGCCGGGACGGTAGGCGCGACGGTCACCGCGTGACCACATGCACCCCGCCGGGGCAGTCGGTGACACTGAGCAGCTCGACGGCGGTAGCGGACCACGCGACCGCCCCGCTCCATAGCGCTCGCGGGTCGGGACTGGGCCCCGGCGGCGCAACGTCGGAGGGGCCGGCGGGCCGCCTCGACGGGACAATCGAGATCTACAAGGTCTTCCGGCATTCCTTGGTTCGCGGAGACGAGGGAGCTCAGATGTCGATCAGTGAGGTAAGCCCGGCACGGATGGAGCCCCGGGAGTTCGCCCGCCTGGTCAAACGCACCCCCACCGCGGAGTTGGCGCAGCTCATGCGCGGCCCGCGGCGTCAGGTCGTGCTCGACGAACTGGTGGCGGGCATGGTCAGTGTCTTCCGGCCGGAGATGGCCGGTGCGCTCGACGCGGTCGTCCACTGGCAGATCGGCGGCCGACCCGACGGCACGGTCGACGTGTACGAGATCGTCGTGTCCGCCGGCACCTGCGAGTTGTCCCCCACAGCGGATCGGCAGCCCCGGCTGACGTTGTCCCTCGACGCGGTCGACTATCTCAACTTGGTGACCGGAAACGCCCACCCGGTCCTGCTGGTCATGCGGGGCAAGATGAAGACCAAGGGCGACATGCGGCTCAGCGCGAAGTTTCCCAGTCTGTTCGCCAATCCGAAACCGTGACCACACCCGGTCCGGGACACCTGATCGGTCCGGGACGCTACCGGCGGCGCACCGTCGAACGTGGTCGAGACGCGGGGTTTCAGCTTGGTCACCGCGCCAGGCATTCATATGCTTGGGCAAGCACGCTTTTCTTTCTGCGGTAACCAGGTCGACGAAGGGCTACGATGAGACACCTGCAGCCTGTGCCCCTCACTCCCGCGCGGTCCACGCGACCATTCGGCACGTCCCCCGGTTCGGGGGTGTGGTCATGAGCAAGACGAGTCAGCACCCCGCCGACACGCATGGCCTCATCCAGGTACGCGGCGCCCGGGCCAACAACCTCGACGATGTCTCGGTCGACATTCCCAAGCGGCGGCTGACGGTCTTCACCGGGGTGTCCGGATCGGGCAAGTCGTCGCTGGTCTTCGGAACCATCGCGGCCGAGTCGCAGCGGCTGATCAATGAGACCTACACGGCGTTCCTCCAGCAGTTCATGCCGCAGCGCAGCCGTCCGGACGTGGACGCGCTGACCAACCTGAGTGCGGCGATCATCGTCGATCAGGAACGGATGGGCGCGAACTCACGCTCCACGGTGGGCACCGCGACCGATGCCCACGCCATGCTCCGGATCGTCTTCAGCCGACTGGGCAAGCCACACATCGGCACGTCCTCCGCGTTCAGCTTCAACACCGCCGAAGGAATGTGTCCCCGGTGCGAGGGGCTCGGCGAGGTTTCCGACATCGACATCACGCAGCTCGTCGACGAGGAACGCTCGCTCAACGATGGCGCGATCATCGTGCCCAACTTCAACGTCGGTTCATGGTATTGGCAGCAGATGGCCAAGTCCGGGTTCTACGACCCGGACGTGAAGCTGAAGAAGTTCACCAAGGCCCAGTGGGACGACTTCCTCCACAAGCCGGCCACGAAGATCAAAAGCGGCGACCACAACATCACCTACGAGGGCCTCATCGTCAAGGTGCAGCGGCTCTACCTGTCCAAGGACCGCGAGTCGGTGCAGCCGCACATCCGCGCCTTCGTCGACCGCGCCGTCACGTTCACCACCTGCGCCGACTGCGGTGGTACGCGACTGAACGAGGCCGCCCGCTCCTCGAAGATCGACAAAAAGAACATCGCCGACTGCTCGTCCATGCAGATCAGTGATCTGGCCGAGTTCGTCCGAGGGATCACCGACGCCTCGGTCGCCCCGCTCGTGGCCAGTCTGCGGGACACACTCGACTCCATGGTCGAGATCGGACTGGGCTACCTCAGCCTGGATAGGGCGACGAACACGCTTTCCGGCGGTGAGTCGCAGCGGGTGAAGATGATCCGCCACCTCGGCTCCAGTCTGACCGACGTCACCTACGTCTTCGACGAGCCCACCGTCGGGCTGCATCCGCACGACATCCAGCGGATGAACGACCTGCTGCGACGGCTGCGCGACAAGGGCAACACGGTGCTTGTCGTGGAACACAAGCCCGAGGTCATCGAGATCGCCGACCATGTGGTCGACCTGGGTCCGGGCGCCGGCTCGGGCGGCGGCACGATCTGCTACACCGGAGACGTCGCCGGGCTGCGCACCAGCGGCACGCTCACCGGCCGCTACTTCGACCACAAGGTCGAGCTGCGGGAGAAGACGCGTGAGGCCAGCGGAGTGCTGCCCATCCGGAAGGCGACCCTGCACAACCTCAAGAAGGTCGACGTCGACATCCCGCTCGGCGTACTCACCGTCGTGACCGGGGTCGCCGGCTCCGGCAAGAGTTCGCTCATCCGTGGTTCCCTCGCCGACCACCCCGGCGTGGTGCTGGTCGACCAGTCCCCCATCCGCGGCTCGCGGCGCAGCAACCCCGCCACCTACTCCGGCCTGCTCGACCCCGTACGCGCTGCGTTCGCCAAGGCCAACGGCGTCAAGCCCGCCCTGTTCAGCGCCAACTCCGAGGGCGCCTGCCCGAACTGCAAGGGCATCGGCATGGTTTACACCGATCTGGCCATGGTGGGCTCGGTCGGTACGGTCTGCGAGGAGTGCGACGGCAAGCGGTTCACCCCGAAGGTGCTCACCTACAAGCTCAACGGCAAGGACATCAGCCAGGTCCTCGACATGTCGGTGACGGAGGCGCTGGACTACTTCGACACCAGGCCGACGCGCGCGATCGTCGAGCGACTGGCCGACGTCGGCCTGGGCTACCTACGCCTGGGTCAGCCGCTCAACACCCTCTCCGGCGGTGAACGCCAGCGGCTGAAACTGGCCATCAACATGGCCGAGAAGAAGGCGACCTACGTACTCGACGAGCCGACCAGCGGCCTGCACCTGGCCGACGTCGACCAACTCCTCGCCCTGCTCGACCGGCTCGTCGACGGCGGCAACACCGTGATCGTCATCGAGCATCACCAGGCGGTCATGGCCCACGCCGACTGGATCATAGACATGGGCCCCGGGGCGGGGCACGACGGCGGCGAGGTGGTGTTCACCGGCACTCCGAACGATCTGGTGACCACCAGCGACTCGTTGACCGCCCAGCACCTGCGCGACTACGTCGGCTGGTCGAAGAAGCCGGCACCGGCTGGTAAGTCCGGGCGCTGATCCCCCGGCGGGGTGGGACGCCGCGATCAGTGTCCCACCCCGGCCGGTGGCTCAGGCGGCGGGCGCTGCCGTCGACCGGTCGAGTTCCGCAGCGAGCCGGGCGGCGACGTCGGACCGCAGGGCCTTCTTGTCGATCTTTCCGATGTTGGTACTCGGCAGTGAAGCGACCAGTTCCAGCCGCTCCGGCCACTTGAACCGGGCGACCCCCGCGCTTTCCATGACGGACCTTACGGCGGCCAGGGTGACCTGGGCACCGTCCTGGGGCACGACGTACAGGCAGACGCGCTCGCCGAGGTCCGGATCCGGCATGGCCACCGCGGCGGCGAAGGCGACCCCGTCCACCTGGTACGCCAGGTTCTCGACCTCCTCGGCGGAGACCTTCTCGCCACCTCGGTTGATCATGTCCTTTTCGCGGCCCTCGACGATCACGTTGCCGTCGTCCCGGATCCGGACGATGTCACCGGTCCACAACCACCCGTCGCCGACGAAGGCGCGCGCGTTGTGCTCCTCCGCCCGGTAGTAGCCGCGCGGGGTGCACGGCCCCCGGGTCAGCAGCACTCCCGATTCACCCGGCAGTACGCGACGTCCGTCCTCGTCCACCAGCATGATCTCGTCGTCGGCGCAGATCGGCCTCCCCTGGGTCCGGGTGGTGACGGCGTCCGGGTCACCGATCCGGGTGAGGCAGACCAGTCCTTCCGCCATCCCGTACCCCTGTTGGAGATTGCGGGTCAGGGTCGGCACCATCCGCTCGGCTACCTGGTCGGGAAGCCGGGCGCCACCGACGAGCAGGAACCGTACCGACCGCAGGTCGTGGCGGGGATCGGCCTCCTGGTGGTTCAGCCAGCTCTGCGCGATCGCCGGCACCACCGCCGTGGCGGTGACCCGCTCCCGCTCGATGAGCCCGAGCGCGGTCTCCGGCGCGGGTGACGACGCGACGACCACCCGGCCGCCGCTGCGCAGCGTGGCGAGCAGCATGCCCAGTGACATGCTGTGGGCCATCGGCAGCACGGCGAGGTAGACGGTGTCCGGGCCGAACTGGCTGATCTCCGCGGTCCGCCGCACATGGCAGCCGTAGTCCTCGTGGGTCCGCGCGATCAGTTTCGGCAGGCCGGTGGTGCCGCCGCTGAGCAGCATGAGCGCCACCGCGCGACTGTCCGGGGCGGTGGCGTCCAGGTGCGTGCGGGCGGCCGGCACGTCTTCCGCAGGCTGGCACAAAGCGCGCAGATCGGAGTCATCGGCGGCACGGTCGGCGGCGGCACCGACCGCCACGGCGTCCGAGTCGCCGGGGGACACGAGTATCCGTTGCACCGTGGGAACGGCCCGCGCTATCTCGTGGGCCATCTCCCGGTGGTCGAAGCCTCTGAGCCGGGCGGGTACGGCGATCGCCCGGGCTTCGGCGTGCTCGGCGAGGTAGGACATCTCGTGGTGCCGGTGCGGGGTCAGCGCCAACACCGGGATCACTCCCAGGCGCAGGCAGGCCAGGGTCAGGACGACGAACTCCCACCCGTTCGGCAGCTGCATCAGCAGCCGGTCGTCGGGGCACAGCCCGAGCCCGCGCAGTCGCAGCGCGGCCCCGTCCACCCGGGCGGCCAACTCGTGGTAGCTGAACCGGACCGCGCCGTCGACGAGCGCGACGGCCTCGGGGGTGGCCGCCGCGGCGGCCATGACGGGCGCGGTGAGCGTCTGGCCATCCCAGTAACCCGCGGCGACGTACCGCCGCACCATCTCCGGCGGCCACCCGACGGTACCTGCCGCGCTCGGCCTGATGTCACTCATGGTCATCGCCGTTCCTCATGGTCGCCGTGGTGCCGGAACCGCCGGTGCCGAACGGCTGGGCCGTCGGCACCGGCGGTGGGGTCGGCGCGAGTGGATGGGGTCAGGCCGGCAGGTCGCGCGGGCAGTTGTGGTAGACGGCCAGCCGCCACCGCCCGTCGCGCTTGACGAGAATCCAGGAGGCCCGGATGGCCGCCTTGTCGGTCAACTGCTCCTCGCCGGCCTGGATGACACCGCCCTGGGTGATCAGCGCGACCGCGCCGGGTCCCAGCGGCTTGATGTCGATGGGCTCGCCGATGACCCGGCTGCCCTGGTAGGGGCCCTGGAACGACTTCGCCATGAACGACCGAATCGCCTCCCGACCCTTCTTGTAGCGGCCGGGCAGAATCAGGGTGCCGTCCTCGACGAACAGGTCCGCGAACGCGTCCGCGTCGTGCGCCGCCCAGTGCTTGATCATCTGGGCCGGTACGGCCGCGATCTCGGCCTGCTCCTCGGGGGTGGGTCCCGCGACAGTTGACGCCGGAGTGCTGGTGGTCATGTTTCGCCTCGCTCTCTCGTCGGGCCGTTGGTCAGATGTACAGCGTGTTGGGCTCGATGCCGCAGAGCACGCGGCCGTAGAGTTCCGCGTTGGTCGAGGGGTGCATCAGCGCGTGCAGGCTCGCCGCGTGCGCGTCGCGCGCGATGCGCTGGATCGGCACACCGTCGTAGATGGACGTGCCACCGCTGGCCCCGGCCAGGATGTCCACCGCCTCCTTCGCGCGCGCACCGACGGCACCCATCACGCCCCGGGCCCGGGCCCGTTCCTCCATGGTCCATTGCGAGCCCTCGGCGCACTTCTGGTCGACCAGGTCGGCCAACCGGTACGCGTGGAACTCGGCCTCGTCGACGCGCACCGCCGCGTCGGCCACCTGGAGGTGGGTCAACGGGGCGTCGGCCTGGTGCTCGTAGTTGGTGTAGGTGATCTTGCGCTCGGGCAGCCGGGTCAGGAACGCCTCCCGGGCGGCCCGGGCGAGCCCGACGAGCGTGCCGACCGAGGAGGCCGACGCGACCGGAAGCAGCGGGGACCGGTACATGGCGCTGCCGGCGTTGGCCGCCGAGGCGGACTGACCCTGTAGGACCATCGGCAGCGGCAGCACCCGGGCCTGGGGCACGAAGACGTCCTGCGCGACCGTACTGAAGCTGCCCGTGCCCCGAAGCCCGGAGGTCTGCCAGTCGTCGACGATCTGCAGCTCGGACATGGGCACCAGGGCCACCACCGGCAGCGGCTGGCTGTCGGGCGTGATCAGGACCGCCACGATCTCCTGCCAGTGGGCGTGGTGGGCGCCGCTGATGAAGCCCCACTTCCCGTTGACGACGATGCCGCCCTCGGCCGGCGCGGCCATGGCACTCGGGCTTAGGGTGCCGCAGATCCGCACGTCGGGCGTGGCGAAGACCTCGTCCTGCACCTCGTCGGGGAACAGGCCGGCCATCCAGGTCGGGATCCAGTAGACCGAGGACACCCACGACGGCGACGCGTCGGCCTGACCGAGGACCGCCCCGACCTCGACCAGGGTGCGGGCGTCCGCCTCGTAGCCGCCGTAGCGCTTCGGCACCCGCAGCCGGAACACCCCGGCGTCGGCGAGGGCCTCGATCGTCTCGTCGTGCAGCCGCCGGTTCTCCTCCGTCCAGGCGGCGTTCTTCTTGAGCGTCGGGACGATCTGGGAGGCCCGTTCCACGAGCTGCTCCGGTGACCGGACGTCGGTTTCCAGCACCATTCCTCCTACGGGATAGTCAAGGTCGGGCGAGCCACCGGCGGGACACACGGCGCTGGCCATCCGCCCATCCGCACGCGACGACCGTCTCATCGGACGAGATACCAGTGCATCTCTCGCTGTGCGGTCGGAACGGCGACGCTCTGATGTAGTCCGTCGGGTCCGGGACGCCGGACACCGGATATCGCACGCCGGAAGATGCTCGGGCGGCACACGCCGCTCGATGATGGCGTGGATCAACATCCGGCGTACGAGCGGGCTCGGCGGGCGCCTGCACGGTGGTGCGGCGGATGATCGCTACGGCGGGGCGGTCTGAAGCGTCACCGGCCAGCAGCACTCGATCCGACTTGGAGGACAATGCCCATGAATGACAAGTGTCCGTTCGCCGCTCTCGACGTCACCGGACAGGATATCCATGGGGAGGCGGCACGGCTGCGCGAGCAAGGGCCGGCTGTCCTGGTCGAACTGCCCGGCGGGGTGAAGGCGTGGTCGATCAACCGGCACGAGGTCATCCGCGAGTTGCTCATGGACCGTCGGGTCACCAAGAGCGCCCGCAATCACTGGCCGGCCTTCATCAACGGCGAGATCCCGCCGGACTGGGAGATGATCAGCTGGGTGGCGATGGACAACATGGTCACCGCGTACGGCAAGAACCACGTACGACTGCGCAAACTGGTAGGCAAGGCTTTCACCCAACGCCGCGCGGAGGCGCTGCGCCCGCAGGTGGTGGCCCTGAGCACGAAGCTGCTCGACGACCTCGAGGCCACCCCGCCGGGTGAGGTGGTCGACCTGCGCGAGCGCTTCGCCTATCCGCTGCCGGCCATGCTGGTGGCGAGCCTGATCGGCATGTCGGAGACGGCCCTGGCGGCTTGCTCGAAGGTGATCGACATGATGGTGCACACCGACGTGAGCCCCGAGGAGGCGCAGGCGGTGCTGCAGGGCTGGCGGGCCGCGATGACCGACCTCATCGAGTCCAAGCGGCGCACCCCGGGCGAGGACATCACCACCGACCTGATCGCGGCCCGGGAAGAGGACGGCTCCCGGCTCAGCGAGGCCGAACTGGCCGACACGATCTTCGCGATCCTCGGGGCCGGCTCGGAGACCACCATCAACTTCTTCGACAACGCGATCACCGCCCTGTTGAGCCGGCCGGAGCAGCTGCAACTGCTCCGTACCGGCGCGGCGACCTGGGACGACGTGATCGACGAGGTGCTGCGCGTCGAATCGCCGCTGGCGCACCTACCCCTGCGGTACGCCGTGGAGGACATCGAGCTCGACGGGGTGACGATCCCCCAGGGTGACCCGATCCTCATCAACTACGCGGCGGTGGGCCGGGATCCCGCGCTGCACGGTGAGACGGCCGACGAGTTCGACCTGGCCCGCAGCGACAAGACCCACCTGTCCTTCGGTCACGGTCCGCACTACTGCCTCGGGGCGGGCATCGCCCGGATGGTGGCGACGATCGGCCTGTCGATGCTCTTCGAGCGGTACCCCGACCTCAGCCTGGCCGTGCCGGCCACGGAGCTCAAGCCGCTGCCGACCTTCATCATGAACGGACACCAGACGCTACCCGTGCGGTTGACCTCGCCCGCCCGGTAACACGACACACGGTCACCGGCCGTTGACGGCCGGTGACCGTGCTTGACACGAGCACGCGCGCTGCAACAAAGCAATGCTGCTAGCCTGAATGCGTGGCTAGGAGAACCTACGGGCAGTACTGCGGGCTGGCCCGCGCGCTCGAGTTCGTGGGTGAGCGCTGGGCCATGCTGATCATCCGCGATCTTCTGGTCGGTCCCCGGCGCTTCACCGACCTACAGCGGCTGCCCAGGATCCCGACGAACGTCCTCTCCGCACGGCTGCGCGAAATGGAGGCCAACGGCCTGATCCGTCGGCGGGTCGTGCCCCGACCGGCCTCGGGCGTGGTCTACGAGCTGACCGACTACGGCGCTCAGTTGGAACCGATCCTGCTCTCCCTGGGCGCCTGGGGCGCGCGCGCCCTGCGGGATCCCACCGAGGGTGAGGTCATCACCCCCGACTCGCTCGTCATCGCGTTGCGGGCCACGTTCCAGCCGCACGCCGCGCCCCCGCGGCTGGTCAGCTTCGAACTGCGGTGTGGTCCCGCCGTCGTGCACTGCGTGGTCGACCACGGTGAGCTGGCCGTCACCGACGTCGGTCCGCTGCCCGGCGCGGATGCGGTCATCGAGACCGGCCCGGCGCTGCGGCGGCTGATGGCCGGCGAGGTAGCCCCGGAGCAGGCGCTCGCCGACGGGCTGGTGCGGGTCTGCGGCGACGCCGAGCTGCTCGACCGGTTCGTGGAGATGTTCCACATCGATTCGCTGCCCGTGTCGCAGGGCGTGCTGGAGCAGGCGCGAGCAGGCGCGGCGACCGTCCACGCCGGCTGAGCCCACCGCACCCACCGCCCACCGCCACCGGTGCGCTGCGCGCCGACTGGACGGATCACACCCGCACCCGCTCTCTGATCGCGGTTGCGCACGTGCGGAGACGAGGACAGCACGGACGCGGTGCGACGATGCCCTGAGTCGCGGGGTCGTCGAGTCGACCATCCGTCGGCGGTCCTGCCTACCCGATCCGCTAGGAGGCATCTGATGGTTGATTCGACAATGGGAGCGGAACTCGGCAACCTCCGACTGGGCTCGACTGCCGCCGTCGAGACGGTGATCTCGGCCGACGGCGTACCGATCACGTACCAGAAGTCCGGGTCGGGGCCGCCCGTGGTGATGACCGGCGGCGGGCTCAACAACGCCGCGATGTTCGCCGAACTGGTGGACCAATTGTCCCCGCACTTCACGGTCTACAACTACGACCGGCGTGGACGTGGGCATAGCGGCGACGGCAATCCGGACGAGTTCACGGTCGACCTCGAACTGGCCGACATGGAGGCCGTCGTGCGCGCCGCCGGCGAGGGGTGTTACCTCTTCGCCAACTGCACCGGCGGGATGCTGGCCGTGCACGCCGCCGCCCGCGGGCTTCCGGTGGCCAAGATGGCCCTGTACGAGCCGCCGTTCGAGTCCCCGCCTGTGTCCGACGACTACATGGACCGGCTGCAGGCACTGCTCGCCGAGGACCGCCGCGCCGAGGCGGTCGAGCTGTTCTACCGCGAGTCGGTGCGGTTCTCCGAGGAGACGATCAGCTACTTCAAGCAGCACCCCATCTGGGACGCGTTCCTGGCCCTGGCCCCGACCCTGGTCTACGACTGCACCCTCGGCATCGACTACAGCCCGGTTCCGGTCGATTTGCTGCCGTCCATCGAGATTCCCACGCTGGTAATCGACGGCGGCGACAGCCCACAGTGGATACTCACTGCATGCGAGTCGCTGGCCGAGGGGCTACCCAACGGTACGCACCACCGCGAGCCCGGGGAGAGCCACGTGCTCAACCAGAAGACCACGGGCCCGCTGATCACCTCGTTCTTCACCTCCTGACACTCCCGACCCCATCCCGCTCAGGCGATAGGAAATGCCGTGAAGCCGTTCCGTATCGAGATCCCGCAGGAAACGCTCGACGACCTCGCGTCCCGACTGGCCAACACTCGCTGGCCGGCGGAACACGGCGGTTGGGAGCGCGGGGTGCCGGTGAGCTACCTCAAGGAGCTCGTCCACTACTGGCACCAGCAGTACGACTGGCGTGCCCACGAGGCGAGGATCAACGAGTTCCCGCAGTTCATCACTGAGGTCGACGGCACCACCATCCACTTCCTGCACGTCCGGTCGCCGGAGCCGCACGCCGTTCCGCTCATGCTCAACCACGGCTGGCCCGGATCGTTCGTGGAGTACCTGAACGTCATCGGTCCGCTGACCGACCCCCGCGCGCACGGCCTCGACCCGGCCACCGCGTTCCACGTGGTGGTGCCCTCGATCCCCGGCTTCGGCTTCTCCCAGCCGCTGGCGCCGGGCTTCGAGATCGGCCGCGTCGGGCAGGCGTACCTGCAGCTGATGGGGCAGCTCGGCTACGACCGGTACCTCGTCCAGGGTGGCGACTTCGGCTCGATGATCTCGATGGCGATGGGCATGATGGCCCCGGACCACATCATCGGTGTGCACACCAACTTCCTGCTCACCATCCCGCCGCAGGACCCCGCCCTCCTGGCCACCCTGGACGAGCGTGACCAGGCGAAGCTCCAGTTGCTGGCGCGGTTCAACGCCGAGCTGTCCGCATACAGCATGGTGCAGAGCACCCGCCCGCAGACCATCTCGTACGGCCTCACCGACTCGCCGGTCGGGCAGCTCGCCTGGATCGTGGAGCGCTTCAAGGACTGGACGAACGCCAAGGACGCCCCGGAGGAGGTCGTCGACCGCGACCAGATGTTGACCAATGTGATGATCTACTGGCTCACCGCCGCGGCCGCACCCTCGGCCCAGCTGTACTACGAGAGCGCGGAGGGCATGCGGATGGCCATGAGCGGCATGGCGCCGCCACCGGTCACCGTGCCCGTGGGGGTGGCGAGCTACGCCCACGACATCGCGCTGCCGATCCGCAGCCTCGCCGAGAAGGCGGCCACCCGGATCGTGCACTGGGCGGAGTACGACCAGGGCGGCCACTTCCCCGCCATGGAACGCCCGGACGACTACGTGAACGACCTGCGTACCTTCGCCGCGATCGCCGCCGGCTGCTAGATCGGCCGCGGTCGCCCGGAGCCGCGCCGACAGCGCTGGCGCCGTCGTCGCCGTTCCGGAGAGCCCTGACCTGCGGGGGCGGGCATCGGTCCACCAGACCGTTGCCCGCTCCCGTGTTTCCGCCACGGGCCGCACCCGGCCGACCGGCGGTGAAACACGCACACAGGGTGCGACAGGCGCCAATTGCAGCGGAAAGATCGTTGCGATCCCGCAGTCTACTCTGGAAAGAAAACCAACGTGCTGGTAGAAAGGTGCAGAACGGGGCAGCACCGTCGCAGATTTGACCACTTTGGTCGATCACCTGACCGCCCACCCGGTTCGCGCCTAACCGACGCAGCCACACCAGCACGAATTTGACAGGGAGCACCGTTTGATGGAACACGCAATCTGGGCCGAAGGGTTAGCGAAGCGCTACGGCGACACGATAGCCCTCGACGGTGTCGATCTCGCCGTTCCCGCCGGCACGGTGCTCGGCCTGCTCGGTCCCAACGGGGCGGGCAAGACCACCACCGTGCGCATTCTCGCCACGTTGCTGACTCCCGACTCGGGATCCGCCACCGTCGCCGGTCACGACGTCGTCAAGGAGGCGCACGCCGTACGTCAGGTGATCGGTCTGACCGGCCAGTACGCCGCTGTCGACGAGACGCTCACCGGCACCGAGAATCTCCTGTTCATCGCCCGACTACTCGGAATGTCCCGGGCCGATTCCCGCGCTCGGGCCGCTGAGCTGATGGCCAGCTTCGGCCTGGAGGACGCCGCGAACCGCGCGGCCAAGACCTACTCCGGCGGCATGCGTCGGCGGCTGGACCTCGCCGCCAGTCTGGTGGGGCGCCCCCGCGTGCTCTTCCTCGACGAGCCGACCACCGGGCTCGATCCCCGAGCCCGGCTGGAACTGTGGGACCTGGTCCGCCGCCTGGTCGCCGACGGCACCACGGTGCTGCTGACCACGCAGTACCTCGAAGAGGCGGACGCGCTCGCCGACGAGATCGTCCTGGTCGACCACGGAAAGGTCATCGCCCAGGGCACCCCCGACGAGCTGAAGGCCAAGACCGGCGCCCAGACCCTCGCCGTGCGTCCGGTCGACGAGGCGGACGTGCAGAAGGTGGCCGAGGTGGTCCTCGCGATCACCGGCACTGCGCCGGATGTCGAAGGCACACTGGTGACCGCGCCGGCGGCCGACCCGTCCGCCCTTCCGCTCGCCGTACGCCAGTTCGACCAGGAGGGCATCTCGATCCGGGAGTTGTCACTGCGCGGCTCCAGTCTCGACGAGGTCTTCCTGTCGCTGACCGGGCG
This sequence comes from Micromonospora sp. DT229, assembly GCF_049844505.1. Taxonomy (NCBI): domain Bacteria; kingdom Bacillati; phylum Actinomycetota; class Actinomycetes; order Micromonosporales; family Micromonosporaceae; genus Micromonospora; species Micromonospora sp. DT229. Next base: position 67,405 of record NZ_JBNCLD010000017.1, read on the forward strand.
CCCCGCCACCGAGAGCGAGTCGTCCACCAAGGAAACCGAGGAGGTGGCGGCGTGACCGCCTCGACCGCGACCATCCCGGCTTCGACCAAGCTCACCACGCGCGCCAATCCGCTCGCCGGGTTCACTCAGTCCCTGACCGTGGCCTGGCGCACCCTGGTCCGCATCAAGCACAACCCGGCCGACCTGGCCGACCTCAGCGTCCAGCCGATCGTCTTCACGCTGCTGTTCGCGTTCGTCTTCGGCGGCGCGATCGGCGGAGACATAAAGACCTACGTGCAGTTCCTCATTCCCGGCGTGCTGGTCGGCAACATGCTGTTCACCACCCTCACCGTCGGGCAGGGGCTCAACTCGGACCTGACCAAGGGGGTCTTCGACCGGTTGCAGTCACTGCCCATCGCCCGCTGGGCGCCGCTGGCCGGGCGGGTCATCGCAGACCAGTTCAAGCAGCTCTGGACCATCGTGGTGTCGTTCCTGATCGGCCTGATGCTCGGCTTCCGGTTCGAGACGGGCGTCGTCCGAACGCTCGCCGCGATCGGGCTGATCCTGCTGTTCGCTGTCGCGTTCTCCTGGGTCGCCGTACTGATCGGGGTCACGTCCAAAGACCCGGAGCAGGTCAACCTATTCGGGCTGTCGGTCCTGCTGCCGATCTGCTTCGCCAGTGGCCAGTTCTCCCCGCCAGAAACGATGCCCGGCTGGTTGCAGTGGTTCGCCGAGGTCAATCCCGTCGGCGTCCTCCTGCAGGCGACCCGCGGCCTGATCAATGGTGGTCCGGTCGCCGGTCCGGTCACCTGGACACTGGTGTGGATCGCCGTCCTGGTCATCGTGTTTGCGCCGCTGTCGGTTCGCGCACTCAAGCGCCGCGTGTCGTAACACCGCAGACTGGCAGATGGGCGTCGGACCGGCGACCGGTCCGACGCCCATCGCGTATTGGTAATCCTGAGAGGAAACGGGCATGGGTAAGGCGATCTCGGCCGACGGCACCCCCATCGGCTACGACCAGCGCGGCGACGGCCCTCCCGTCGTACTGGTGACCGGCGCACTCGGCGACCGGGACACGCACGCTCCGCTGGCCAACGCGTTGGCACGGCGGTTCACCGTATTCACCTACGATCGCCGCGGGCGCGGCCAGAGCGGTGACCTCGGTCCGTACGAGGTCGACCGGGAAATCGAGGACCTGGCCGCGATCATCACCGAGGCCGGCGGATCCGCTGCGGTCTACGGGCACTCCTCCGGTGCCGGGCTGGCGATGCGCGCGGCGGCGTCCGGGCTGCCCATCGACCGGCTCATCCTGCACGAGGCGCCGTACGGCACCGACGACGAGGACGAGCGCCGGGATGCCCACGATTTCGCCGTACGGCTGCGCGAGCTGCTCGCGGAGCGGCGGAGCGGGGACGCGGTCGCGCTGTTCATGGAGACGACGGGGACCCCGCCGGACACCGTGGCGCAGTGGCGGACGGAGTCGTGGTGGCCCACCCTGGAGGCCCGCGCGCACACGCTCGCGTACGACTCGGCCGTGATGGGCGACGAGAAGGGCGGCGGGGTGCCGACCGACCTGATCGCCTCGGTCCGGGTGCCGACGCTCGTCCTCAGCGGTGGCGACAGCTTCGACTTCATGCGCCAGGTCGCCGACCGGATCACCGAACTGCTGCCCGACGGGCGGCACCGGGTGGTCGAGGGGCAGGGGCACAACGTGCCGGCCGAGGTGCTCGCCCCGGTCCTGATCTCGTTCCTCGACGGTCAGGAGCCCGGCTGAGCCAACCGGTGTCGGCCGGCACGGTGAAAGGTGCGGTGTCACGGCGCTCTCGACACGATGAAGGCATTGCGAAAGCGAGGGCCCCATCGTGGACAACAAGCGGCGTGACCGGTCGGTTTCTTCCCGACGCACTGTCACCGATCGCGTCGCTTCGGCGCCCGGATCGTCTTCGGTCGCCTCGTCGTTGCCCGGCCCGGCGTCGTCCGTGCCGGCCACGGCCGCCGTGCAGCTCGTCGTGGCGTCCTCCGACCGCGCAGCCGTCGAGCGGGTGCGTCGGTTGGGCGACGAGGTCCGCGCCCGGTTGCGCCTGGACCTACCGGTAACCACGGTCGGGGCCGGCGGGATGCCGGTCCACACCGCAGTAGGCGACAGTGCGCCGGATGTCGTCGCGGTCGTGCCTCCCGATCTGTCCGGCGAGGCGCTGGTGGCGCTACTCGCTCCGGTGCTCGCCGACGACGTGGACGTCGCCGTCGCGGTCGCCGCCGATGCCCCGGGCACCACACTCGACCGGCTGAACCGCTTCGCCTTTGGCGTCGGGGACACCCGCGTCGGGATGGTCGCCGGCCGCACCACGGCGATGCGACCACTGCTCGACGGGATCGCCGGTGACGCGCAGCGGGTGGCCACGTCGCTGGCGCTGCTCGCGCGGCAGGCCGGCTGGCGGGTGCTTGACGTCCCGGTACCCGCCGGCCGGCCGGGGCCGTCGGCCACCCGCCAGCCGCTGGACGCGCCGGCCCGGGGGCAGGGACCACCGGCCCGCCAGCCGCGCGGTGCGTTCGCGCGGTGGCGTCAACTCGACGCGCTCGCCCGGGCCACGTACGCCATCGTGACCGGCCGGGCCCGCCTTGACGGCAGCGACACGGCGATGACACCACTGCCCGCAGCGGCACCGCCCGCAGCGACGGTGCTGAAGTTCGTGCTCTTCGGCATCGTGGGTGCCATCTCCGGCGTGGTCTACGTGCTGGTCTACCTGCCACTGCGGGAGGTGACCCCACCGCCGGTGGCGAACCTGGTCGCGCTTGCGTTGGCAGCCCTGTTCAACATCGAGACGAACCGGGCGTGGACCTTCCGCCGGAACCGGGTGGCGCGATTCGGCATGCATGTCCGTTCGGCGATGCTCTTCGGCGCGCACTACGCCCTCACCACCGGCGCAGTGCTGGTGCTGCTGGCGGTCAACCCGGACGCGAGCCGGATCACCGAGGTGGTCACGCTGTTCGCCGCGGACGCCGCGATGACGGTCGCCCGGTTCGTCGGACTGGACAAATGGGTTTTCGGACGGGGGCGGTCCGTGACGTGAGCCCGTCCGTCTCCCGCATACCTGACGGACTCGGACGAGGACGCGAACACGCGACAACGGGCGCCCCCTTCATCGTTGGAGCGAAACAAAGGTTGGTGGGGCCAGGTGGAATCTGCGACCAGTGGTGTGGTGGCGCAAGAAGGAATCCGTCCGCTTGCAAATCTGACCGAGATTGCCATACCCATCTACAACGAGGAGAGAACTCTCGTCGCAAGCATTCACCGGCTGCGTCGTCACCTTCAGGAGCACTTTCCGTACCCGTTTGTCATCACCATCGCGGACAACGGAAGCACCGACCGCAGCTGGGAGTTGGCCACACAACTGGCCGCGGAGTTGCCCGACGTAAGGGCCATCCGGGTGCCGGTGAAGGGCCGCGGCGGCGCCATCCGGTACGCGTGGACGCACAGCGAGGCCACGGTGGTCGCCTACATGGACGTGGACCTGTCCATCGACCTCGACGCCTTCGCGCCCCTGGTCGCGGCGGTGATGTCCGGACACAGCGACATCGCCATCGGCACCCGCTACGCGCAGGGGTCGTTCGTGGCCCGCTCGGTCAAGCGGGCACTCTTCTCGCGGGCGCTGAACGCTCTGCTGCGCAACGTGCTCGGTGCCCGGTTCTCCGACGCCATGTGCGGGTTCAAGGCCGCACGCCGAGAGGTGATCCAGCCGATCCTGTGGCTGGTCACCGACGACCGGTGGTTCTTCGACCCAGAGATGCTGCTGTACGCCCAGCGCAACGGGCTGCGGATCCACGAGGTGCCGGTGGTCTGCATCGACGATCCGGACAGCTCGGTGCACGTCATCCGGGACGCCGCCGACGACCTGCGGGCCATGGTGGGGGTGGCCAGACGACTGACCGGTGGGCTGACCTCGCGTTGGTTGGCCGCCGTCTGGATGCTGTGCACCGCGCTGTACGCCGTGCTCTACGTCGCGACGGCCGACGTCCTGCCGATGTGGTGGGCCAACTCCCTCGCGCTGGTGGTCGCCGTGTTGGCCAACACCGCGGCGCTGCGCGCGTTCAGCTTCGGGGTGCGGGGAGCCGCCCGGGCCATCCGCTACCAGTTGGCGACCTGGGTGGACTTCGCTTTGCGGCTCGTGCTGTCCAGCGTCGCCATCGCGGCGCTGTTCCTGATCGGAGCCGGCGTCCCGGCACCGGTCGAGACCACGGTGGTCTTCGGGTCGGTCGCGATCGCCAGCTGGCTGCGGTACCGGCTGCTGTCCCGGCGCGGCGGGGCGGTCGAGCCGTCGTAGCTGCCCGGCCGCTGATTTGCCCCTGGCCGATATTCGCGCACTTTCCAGTGCCGAATCTCGCCGCAAGTTGAGAGATGTAGGCAGTTACGAATGGGTGCGAGGATACCCGCAGTCAACAGCCCGGGAATCAGTCCGGGCACAGACCCGATCGGCGGGAGTCAACTCATGAACGTTCGAAAAACAGATTCCGCGAACGTCGTAGGGGCCAATGAGGACAACACCAAGAAGCGGGTTGTTGTCACCGGCGGTCGCGGATTCATCGGACAGGCTGCCGCTCGCGCGCTGATCGACCGGGGATACCAGCCCGTCATCTACGACCTGCCGGACGGCGACGTCCGCGACGGGAAGGCCATCCGGGCGGCCGTGGAGGGCTGCCACGCGGTCATCCACCTCGCCGGCGTGCTCGGCACCCACGAACTGTTCGACGCGATCGACCTCGCCATCGACATCAACGTCAAGGGCGCGACGCGGGTACTCGAGGCGGCCAGGGACTGCGGGGCTCGCTACGTCGGCCTGACCCTGCCGGCGGTGTTCCCCAGCGTCTACGCGGCCACCAAGGGCGCGGCGGTCGCCATGGAACGCGCCTTCCACCACACCTACGGCTTGCCAGTCTCTCGGGTACTCGCCTTCAACGCGTACGGGCCGGCGCAGAAGCACGGGCCGGGCAACCCGCAGAAGATCCTGCCGACCTTCGCCGTGGAGGCGTGGGCGAACCGGCCCATCCCGATCTGGGGCGACGGCAGCCAGACCGTCGACCTGGTGCACGTCGACGACCTCGGCGAGCTGCTGGTCGACGCGATCGGGCACGGCGACAACTTCACCATCGACGGCGGCACCGGCAAGGCGGTCAGCGTCCTCGAACTGGCGGAGTTCATCATCAAGGTGACGGGATCGAAGGCCGGCGTGAACCACATGCCGATGCGCCGGGGTGAGGTCCCGACGGAGATCGTCGCGACCGGCCAGGGCTGGGACCGGATCGGCTGGCGGCCCCAGCTGGACTGGGACCGGGTGGCGGCGTCCGTCGAGTCCTACCGGCACTGGAACTCGCCGGCCCCGGTCAACTGACCGAGGGATCATCGACAATGGATCTCTCCGAGCTCCGGAAGATTACCGACCTCGAGGACCGGCACTTCTGGTATCGGGAACGGCGGGCCATCCTCGCTCGGGAGCTGAAGCGGATCGGCCCGCCCCGACCGGGCGCCCGCGCGCTGGACATCGGTGCCGCCGGGGGCGGCAACACCCGGGTCATCAGCGAGCACGGCTGGCGGGCGTTGGCGACGGACTACTCCGAGGACGTCGTCGCCACCGCCCGCCAGCGCGGCGTGGACGCGATCTTCGCGGATGCGCGCGACCTGCCCGTGGAATCCGACGCGTACGGCTTCGTGTCGGCTATGGACGTGCTCGAGCACATCGAGGAGGATCACCTCGTCACGCAGGAGATCGCACGGGTGCTCGAGCCGAACGGCACCGCCTTCATCACGGTGCCGTGCAGCATGTCGCTGTGGTCGGCGCACGACACCGCGGTCGGACACGTCCGCCGGTACGACCGGCGGCAACTGACCCGGGTCATCGAGGGGGCCGGGTTGGTGATCGACCGGATGTGGAGTTGGAACGTCCTGCTGCGGCCGGTCGTCGCGCTGCGTCGTCGGCAGTCCGCAGGCAGCGACATGGAGGAACTACCGGCGCTGGTCAACGGTGCGCTCACCGCCGTCCTGGTGGCCGAACGCTACCTGCCCGTGAAGTCCCTGCCAGGAGTCTCGCTGATGGTTCGCGCGCACAAGGGGGTATCGGGATGAAGCTTGCCGTTCCCGCCCAGGTCTACGACTTTCCGGCCGAAGACATCGATTTCATCACCGGCGAGCTACGGAGCATGCTCGAAGGCGGCCGGTATCTCACCGGCGGTGAGGTCAGCGCGCGGTTCGAGGAGGCATTCTCCCGGCAGCACGGCGACCTGATGGCCAGTGCGGTCAACAGCGGCACCGCCGCGCTGGAGGCCATCCTCACCAGCGTCGACGTCCGCGGTGGTGAGGTGATCGTACCCACCAACACCTTCGGGGCCACCGGGTTCGCCGTGGTCCGGGCCGGCGCCCGGCCGGTCTTCGCGGACGTGCTGCCCGATTTCACCGTCGATCCGGCCGACGTCGCACGGCGGATCACCGACCGCACGAAGGCGGTCGTCACCGTGCACATCGGTGGGCTGATCTCACCCGCGACCCTCGAACTCGTCGAGCTGTGCCGCGACCGGGGCATCGCGCTCGTCGAGGACGCCGCCCACGCCCACGGCAGCACGTTGCACGGCCGTCCGGCCGGCAGTTTCGGGGTCGCCGCCGCGTTCTCGTTCTACGCCACGAAGGTGATGACCACCGGCGAGGGCGGCATGGTGCTCACCAGCGACGAACGGGTGCACCGGACGGTCCGGATGCTGCGCAACCAGGCGAAGGTGGACGGCAACCGGCACGAGGCGATCGGCGCGAACTGGCGGATGAGCGAGGTGTCCGCCATGTTCGGCCTGGCGCAAACCGCCCGGCTGCCCGACTTCGTCGCCCGACGCAGGGAGATCGCCGAACGGTACCGGCAGAAGTTGTCGGGCGTCCCCGGGATCACCGTGTTGCCGGAGGCGGATGGGGCCCGGTCCTGCTACTACAAGGTCATCGCCGTGCTCGACGGAGTCGAGCCGGCGGTGCTGCGGGAGGAGCTGCACGACAGGTACGACGTCACCCTCGGCGGCGCCGTGTACGACCTGCCGATGCACCAGCAACCGGTGTTCCGGCAGTACGCCGACGGGCCGCTGCCGGTCGCCGAGGACCTGTGCCAGCGGCACATCTGCCCACCGGTCTATCCGTCACTGACCGAGGCGCAGCTCGATCACGTGGTCACGGCCCTCACGGAACGGGTGAACTTCCACCTGGCTACGGGATGACCATCGAGGTGTTCCCCGGACGGAGGCGCCCGGCTCGCGGGCGCCTCCGTACCGGCGTACCGGTCATCGGGGAACATGGGTCGATGGTGGTGCGCAGGTATCTGCGGGTGCTCCTGCCGTGGTCCTCGCCGGACGAGCCGGGCCCCGACGACACCGTCGTCGCGGTGCGCGTCGGCGGGGACCCCGGCGACGCCCGGACGTTCTGTCTGGTCTTCGACTCGACGGATCTCGTCGGCTGCTGGTGGCGGGACGTGCCGACGGCGGCCGTCCGGCTGAGCGCCCCCCGATCGGCGTTGCGCGAGGTGGTGTCGCGGGCCCGTACGGGCTCGGCGGCCGTCATGTCCGGCCGGGTGTCGATCGACGGGGACCGGCGGACATTGGCCCGGCTGGCCGCGTTCGCGGACCGCCCGCGGATGCGGTCGTACGTGGCGGGGTTGTCGGAATTGTTCGGATCCGAGGTGCCGCTCCCACCGCCGGCACCCGGTCCACGCACCGGTTCACCGGTCGTGGCGGTGCTCGGGTCACCGAATGATCCGGGTGGCGCGATCAGCCGGATCGCCATGGACCGGTGCCGGGCCGCCGTCGAGCTGTGCCGCGATCAGCCCGGCGGGCGCCTGGTGCTCGCCGGTGGTTTCGGTGCCCAGTTCAACACCAGCAGCCAGCCCCACTGGCAACACTGCGCCCGGTGGATCACTGAGCGGTGGGCAGGCGCCGAGCACCGCATCCTGGGCGTGGTGGAGTCGCGCCACACCTATGAGGACATCTTCCTCGTCCGTGAGGTCGTCCGGTCCGTCGGATCGCCCCCGGTGACGGTGGTGACCTCCGACTACCACGTGGCGCGGGTCCGGTTGCTGCTCGACCTGTTGTTGCCGGAAGCCACCGTGCACGCCGCCACCCACCCCACCATCGACCACGACGAGCGGCGCCGGCTCGACCGCCACGAGTCCCGGGCGCTCCCCCTGACGATGGCGGCGACGCTGCTCTTCGGCGTTGACCGCCCTCCCGACATGTCCCTTGACGATGCCGGGGGCAGGCTGGTCCTGCGCCCGGGCTGACCGATCGGAGGAACAGATGGGTTCCCGGACGCCGCAGCGGGTGCGGCCGAGCAGCTGGCTCGACTTCTGGAACGGCGCGCAACACCTGTACGTCAACGACCGGCACCGGGAGGTCCACTTCCGGGACACCTCGGCCCGGATCCTGGCGCTGGCCACGGATCCCGGGGCGCACGTGCTCGACTACGGTCCAGGAGAGGCGACGTACGCCGACCGGATCGCCGCGGCCGTCGGGCGGCTGACCCTCTGTGAGGCCGCCGACCAGACCCGGCGGGAGCTGGCGGCACGCTTCGCCGGCAACCCGAAGGTGGACGTGGTGCAGCCGGCCGCTCTCGCCGAGTTGGCCGACTCGTCGGTCGACCTGATGGTGGTCAACTCCGTCGTGCAGTATCTCCGGCGCAGCGAATTGGACCAGCTCCTCGTGCTGGCCCGGCGACTGCTCACGACCGACGGCCGACTGGTCATCGGGGATGTCATCCCCCGACGGGCGAGCGTGATCTCGGAGGTGGCGGCGATCCTGCGACTGGCGGTCCGGGAGCGGTTCCTGGTCGCCGCCCTCGCCTCGCTCGTGGTGACCGCCTTCTCCCCGTACTCGCGGATCCGCGCCCAACTGGGGTTGAGCCGCTACGACGAGGCGGAGATGGTGGCGCTGCTGGACGCCGCAGGGTTCGCGGCGGTGCGGCAGCCGTTCAACCTGAGCCACAACCCGGCCCGCCTGACGTTCGTGGCCGCCCCGCACGACCGCAAGTGACCCGACACGGTCGACCGCGGGTACCCCGTCCGGGTACCCGCGGTCGACGCGCGGATCGCGCCGGGGTGGACCGACGTGGCGGTCCACCCCGACTCCGCACTAGACGATCTTCACGCCTTCGATGACGCTGTGCACGCCGTGGATCCCGGTGGAGAGCCCACCGAGGGGGCTGATGCTCGTCAGCCTGAACCCGGCCCGGGCGAGCAGTTCGCGGTACTCGGTCTCGGTGCGTTCGGCACCGCCCACGGTCAGCATCATATTGAGATCGCTACCGGTCACCATCAGGTCGGTCGAGCACGCGGTGACCTGGTCGGACACGACCGGCTCGACGATCAGCAGCCGACCGTCCGCCGGCATCACCCGGTGCACGTTGCGCAGGATCGTCAGCGACCGCTCGTCGTCCCAGTCGTGGATGACGCTCTTGAGCACGTAGGCGTCGCCCCCTTCCGGTACCTCCACGAAGAAGTCACCGCCGACGACCTGGCACCGGTCGGCCAGGTCGGAGGCGGCGACCTCGTCCCGGACGGTGGCCACGACGTGCGGCAGGTCGTACACGATTCCCCGGACGCTCGGGTTGGCCCGCAGGATGCTGCGGACGAGCATGCCGTGGCCGCCGCCGACATCGACCACGGTGCCGAAACCCGAGAAGTCGTACACGTCGAGAACCGCGCCAGCGATCTTCGAGGCGAAGTACGTCATCGCCCGGTTGAAGGTCATGCCTTCGTCCGGATGCTGCGGGAAGTAGCCGAACGCCGGGACACCGTAGGCGTGCTCGAAGACGGGCCCGCCGGTGCGCAGCCCGTGCTCCAGATCGGCCCACAGACGCTGCGTCAGCGGCCCGGCGAACACCCACACCACGTCGCGCAGCGAGTCGGGTACGTCGCTGCGCAGCAGCTGGCCCTTGTCGCTCAGGGCGAACTGCCCGTCGGGTTGTTGGACGAGTATCCCCGCGCTGGCCAACAGGCGCAGCAGTCTGGTCACCGCGTGCGGGTCGGCGCCGAGCTTCTCGGCGACCGCCACCCCGGAGCCGGGCTCCCGGGCCAACTGATCGATCATGCCGAGGTCGGTGGCCAGGTAAATGGCCCGCGATACGTAAAAACCTGTCATCTGCTCCATCAGCTCGGCTGACGGTGCGTGGGCTTCGCTACGGCTCATCTCGCTCCCTACGGCTTGGTTCTGGTCTTGCTGACATTGCGGTACACCCATCACGCCGCTCCTGCGCAGTCGAGCAGGATCGGCATCGGCATCTGCGCCGGCGGGCCACCAGGCGCACCCGGCTGGCCGCCGGGCCCACCAGGCTGCCCATCACCGCCACCAGGCGCACCCGGCTGGCCGCCGGGCCCACCAGGCTGCCCATCACCGCCACCAGGTGCACCCGGCTGGCCGCCGGGCCCACCAGGCTGCCCATCACCGCCACCAGGTGCACCCGGCTGGCCGCCGGCGCCCTGCGGCGGCATGGGCGGCAGCGGTGCCGGAGCACCGGTCACCGGGTCGACGGGCTGGCAGTTCCCGAGCGCCCAGTTGGTGATGTCGACCGCGGTCCCACTGACGAACGAGCTCCCCGGCGGCGGGGCGAGCAGGAACCGGATCTCGCCGGCCCGCACCATCTCCTGGAAGGCCGGGACGGTCGGGTTGGAATCGGTCCCGTAGTAGCCACCCATCGTCATCACCGGGGCCCCACCCGACGCCACGGTGATCGGGGTCGACGAGATGGCCGACGGAGCTGCCATGATCCACTTTGCCGTGCCCTGGTTCCGCTCGAGAAAGTCGATCATGCGCGGGTCGACTGGCGGGTTCATGGTCATCACGAAGGCGTCCGACATCGGCTTCGGCACCACGGTGAGCCCTTCCCGGCCCGGCTGGTTGCCCAACGGGTTGAAGCCCACCAGGGGCTGGTTGGTCGTCAGGACCGACCAGGTCAGCGGTGCCATGAGCGCGGCGAGCGCGACGAGCGCGGTGAGACTTCCCGCCGGCTCGCGACGAGCCCCGAGGAGGGCGGTGCCGACGGCTGCCACCCCGGTCACCAGCACGATCCCGGGCAGCGCCGACGGGGTCTGCGCGGCGGTCGTGTACAGCACCACAGTCGTCCACAGCGTCACCGCCAGCGCCTGCGCCGCGAACAGCCAGGCACCGCGGGGATCACCCTCGTGCCAGGCGCTCCAGGCTGCCACGATCCCGCCGGCACAGAGCGCGGCCAGCGCTGGCACCATCATGCTGGTGTAGTAGGGGTGCAGCGTGCCGCTCATCAGGCTGAACACCACCCAGCAGGCCGCCGCCCACACGGCGAACAGCACGGTCGCGGCAACCGCCGGGTCGTCGCGACGGCGCCGGCGCAGCCCGAAGGCGAGCGCCACGACCGCCACCACCGCCAGCGGAAGCCACCACGAGACCTGGTCGGCCAACGCGCCGGTGAACAGCCGGTCCAGGCCGGGCGGCCCCGCGTAGAACGCCTCGCCGGTGTGCAGGGATCCCAGAATTACCTGGATCATCGGATCGGGGGCGGCCGGGCTCTCACTGAAGTGGACGCTGCCGATGTCGACCAGGCGACCCCAAACGCTGCCGTCGGAGCTGCTGCTGATCCACGGCGGGTCGGTCACCAGGGTGGCAACCATGAGCGGCCACGCCAGCGAGACGGCGGCCAGCGCGGCTGCGGCGGCCAGCAGTCCGCCGAGCCGACGCGCCAGCCCTCCGGCGCCGCTGACGAGCCACATCAACGCGAAGCCGGGCACGACGAGGTACGCCTGGAAGAACTTCGCGTTGAAGGCCAGCCCGACCAGTGCCGCGGCGCCGATCAGCGGGCCGAGCCGACCACGCCGTACCGCCCTGATCGCCATCCAGGCCGCCAGCACCAGGGCCAGGAGCATGATCGCGTCGGGGCTGTTGTTGCGGTCGATGGCCACGTTGATCGGGCTCACCGCGAGCCCCAGCGCCGCCGCCAGGGCGGTCAACCGCGCGGTCATCCCGTCGCCGAACGCCTCCCGGACGGCGAGCGCGAGCACGAGCACGGTGGCGGTGCCGGCAATCGCGTTCGGCAGGAACAGGGTCGCCCAGTTGAGGCCGAAGATCTTCACCAGCAGGGCCGAGGGCCAGAGCCAGACGGCGGGCTTGTCCATCGCGGCGAATCCGGCCGTGTCGAGCGCGCCGGTGAGGAACGCCGTCCAGTCCTGGGACATGCTCAGGACAGCGGCCGTGTAGTACAGGTTTCCGTTGCCGGAGTTACCGGGTGCTCCCCAGATCCGCAGGAGTGCGGCGACCGCGACGCACGCGGCCAGTCCGACCCACCACCATCGCGGGTTACGCCCGGTTGGTTCCCGGGCCGCGTAAACATCAACAGACGCCAGCGTGTCCTGGCCGAGGGTCCCTGAGCTCATGCCGTTCAGAATCGCGGAAACGCCAGTCACAGTCGTCTCTCGTCGTGCGGGATCGGAACCGGGACCCCGGCAACGCCGAAGCGCCGTACCGGCGGTCAACGCCGGACGGCGCCAGGGCGTTCGTCTGGACGGACAGCCGCCCCACGAGCCGGTACGGTCACCGGGTCGCGGCCGGCACCCCGTTCGGACGACGGGCGGTACGGTTCAGCCACCACTGCGCGATGATCAGGTTGGTGACCCAGGGGATCCAGCCCACGTTCTCGAAGAACCACTCTTCGCGGAAGCCGGGGATGGTGAAGGCGGCGACGGCGAACGGACGGGTCCACAGGATCGCCACGGTGAGCGCGAAGCCGTAGATCATCATGCGGCGGTGGTCGGCGAACCGCCGCCGACGCGCGTACCGCCAGCCCAGAACGCCGGTCGTGACCCAGAGGACCGCCCAGGCGGAGTTGCCGACCGAGATCGACAGGCCGGCGTCGGCCGGCGCTCCCTGGATGTTGATGCCGATCAACGTCGCCGCGGACAGCCCGCCGGGGATGACGCCGGCGAACAGGTACACCCGGCCGCTGATCCGGTGCGCCCGCGGGTAGTACCGGCGCAGCTTGCTCGACATCTGCAGGCAACCGGCGAAGAGCGCCACCGCCGAGGTGACGACGTGCACGATGACGACCGGGTAGTGGAACCACACGTCATCGCGCAACGCGACGCGGGACTTCGCGGGGTCGAGGCCGACGTAGGTGGGCAGGACGAAGGCAGCCACCCACGCCACCACCACGAAGCCGAAGAAGCCCAACCAGGTCGGGGTCAACCAGGATCTGCGGGTGGGCGGGTTCGCGCGTGCTCGGGTCCCGGCACCGTCACCCTCCGGCCGGGCGTCGGATTCCTTGTTCACTACGGTCACGACTGGCCTCCACGTCATTGCTCGCGTCGCCATCGTCTGCCGCCCCCGGGGCCGGCTACGACTTCCTGATTGCGCTCTCGGCCCTGGTGGCCGCCGCGACCGGTCGGACGGCGGGTCGCGGCGAAGAAACCGCATCGGGAACGACCGCCGAGATATCATTTGTCCGCTTTATCAGGTCATTTCTGGCAGAAGGGTCAGACGCGGGCATGCTGAAGGTGACATCGGTGGACGGCACGGTGATCGCGTACGAACGGCACGGAAACCACGGCGAGGATCCGCTGATCGTGGTCGGCGGCGCCACCTGCGACCGGGCGAAGACCCGCCCGCTGGCCGAAGGGCTCGGTGCCCACCTGCCGGTCGTCAACTACGACCGCCGTGGTCGCGGCGACAGCGGCGACACCAGCCCGTACGCCGTCGAGCGGGAGATCGAGGACATCGCCGCCCTCATCGACGACCTCGGTGACGACGTCGTCCTGTACGGGCACTCGTCCGGTGCCACGCTGGTGCTGCATGCCGCAGCCGCCGGAGTGCCGGCCAGGGCGGTCGTGCTCCATGAACCACCGTTCAGTGCGGACACCGACGAGGACCGCCAGGAGACCCGCGACTATGCCGAGACCCTGACCGCGCTGCTGTCGGCCGACCGACGCGACGACGCCGTGGCGCTGTTCTTCCAGACCACCGGCGTACCGGCGGAGGCCGTGGCCGAGATGCGCCACGAGCCGTGGTGGGCCGACGTGGTGGCGCTCGCGCCGACGCTCGCCTACGACTCCGCGGTCATGGGTGACCTGAGCTGCGGTGGCACCCTGCCCGTGGAGGTCGCCGCCCGGGTTTCCGTGCCCGCGCTGGTGCTCAGTGGCGGAGACAGCCCGGACTGGATGATCGAGACAGCCCGCGCCACGGCCGCGGCGCTGCCGCACGGGACGCACCGGGTGCTGCCCGGCGAGGGGCACGTACCGTCGCCGCAGACCCTCGCCCCGGTGCTGACGGAGTTCATCGTCCGGCGCTGAACCGTCGTCGAAACCGGGCCTGGGCACGATCGGAGTTGGGCTTCGCGCTTCGGCCGATGCAACGATGTCGTGTCACCGAGACCTTCTCGGCTTGCCTTGGCATCGGGGGGATTCATGACGACTCCAACTCACGCTACCGAGGTCCGTCCGGGCGCACGGCTGGCGGACCTGGCCGACTACATCATCCCGTTCTCGATCCGGGCCGCCTGCGACCTGGGCATCGCCGACCATCTCACCGACGGCCCGTGCCACGTCGACGAACTGGCCCGGCGTACCGGCACCCACCCCCGCTCACTGCTGCGGCTGCTGCGGGCCCTCGCCGCCCGCGGGATCTTCACCGAGACCAGCCCGCAGACGTTCGACCTGACGCCGCTGGCCGACCCACTGCGCAGCGACCACCCGGACTCACTGCGCAAGGCGTACCCCCTGATGGCCTGCGACATCGGCGCCTGGGCGGGCTTCGCCCACAGCCTGCGCACCGGTGCCGCCGCGTTCGATCAGGTCCACGGCGAGGACTACTGGACGTACCTGGCCGCCAACCCGGCCGAGAGCGCCCGGTTCGACGCGTCGCAAGGCGCGGTCACCCGCCGCGAGATCGCCGCGCTGCTGCCCGCCTATCCGTGGGACCGGTTCGGCACGCTGGTCGACGTCGGCGGAGGCAGCGGCGCCTTCCTAGCCGCCATCCTGACCGCGCACCCCGGCCTGCGAGGGGTGCTGTTCGACCAGCCGCACGTCGTCGCCGGCACCGACGTGCCGACCAGGGCGGGAGTGCAGGACCGCTGCCAGGTCGTCGGCGGCGACTTCCGCCGGGCCGTCCCTGCGGGCGGGGACGGCTACGTGATCAAAAGAGCCTTCTACGACCTCGACGACGAGGACGCCGTGGCCTTCCTGCGTGCGGTCCGCTCGGTGATCGCACCGGACGGGCGGCTGCTCATCATCGAACCGATGATCGAGCCGGGTGACGGGTTCGACTGGGGCAAGCTCTACGACGTTCTCCTGCTGACCATGCGGGGTGGGGGCAGCCGCAGCCGCGAGGAACTCACCGCCCTGTTCGGTCGGACCGGCTTCGAGCTGACCGACGTCGTACGCACGAAGAGCCTGCCCATCGTAGAGGCCCGACCGGTGTGACCACGGCCCGGCGGCCCGCTCGGGTGAGTGGGCCGCCGGGCCGGGCCCGGCCCTGAATCCAGATCAGCGCAGCTGGACCGGCAGTGAGGTCAACCCGTGCATGACCATGCTGGCCCGCCAGGTGAGTGAGTCGGCCGGGTGGGCCAGACGCAGCGCGGGAAACCGCCTGAGGACCGTTCCGATCGCGACGGTGCCCTCCAGCCGCGCCAACGGCGCCCCGATGCAGTGGTGGAAGCCGTACCCGAAGCCGAGCTGGGGATTGTCCTGCCGGTCGACGCGGAAAGTCTCCGGTTCGGTGAACCGGTCGGGATCCCGGTTGGCCCACAACAGGGAGATCAGGATCAGGGCTCCACTCGGGATCGACTGACCGGCGATCTCCACCGGCTCGGTACTGTGCCGTACCGCGATCTGCACGGGGCTGTCGAAGCGCATGGCCTCCTCGACCACCTGCGGCAGCAGGCCGGGATCCGCCTGGAAAGCCGCCAGTTGCTCCGGGTTGGCGAGCAGGTTGAGCAGGCCGTTGCCGATCAGGTTGACAGTCGTCTCGTAGCCGGCGGTCAACAGCAGGTACACCATCGATGTCAACTCGTCGTCACTGAGCCGGTCCGCGCCGTCGCGGACCGCTACCAGAGCCGAGAGCAGATCGGACTCGGGTACCCGACGCTTGCGGTCCAGCAGGGCGCGGAGGTAGTCGACCATCTCACCGGCGGCGGTGGTCAGCCGGTCCAGGTCGACGGCGCCCGCCGAGGTCAACACCTTCGTCCACACGTTGAAGTCGGCGCAGTCCTCGGCCGGGATGCCGAACAGGTCGACGAGTACGCGCATCGGCAGCGGCAGCGCCAAGCCCGTCACGAGATCCGCCTCGTCGGCGCCGGCAAGTCCGTCGAGCAGCTCGTCCGTGAGCTCCTGAATCCGCGGGCGCATCTGCTCCATCCGCCGACGGGTGAATGCGGCCGAGACCAGCCGGCGCAGCCGGGTGTGATCGGGTGGCCCGACGTTGAGCATGTGGCTGTTGAGGGCCCGTTCAAGGTCCTCGGGCATCCGACGGCCATGCCCGACAGTGGCCGTACGGCCTTGCAGTCTCAGGTCGACGAGAGCCTTACGGGCCTCTTCGTGCCCGATGATGAGCCAGCCCGTCTCACCGGACTGGGTGGTGATACGGTGCACCGGCCCGGTGCTGCGCAGCTTCGTACGCCAGGCGCGCTGCTCCGCCGCACCGGCGAGCAGGACGCTGGTGCTCAGGGTCTCCGACATAGCCCGATCGTCCAACGAACCGGCGGGCGGTTCATCTCTGGCCGTGCGGCAAGAGCTACCGACCGTGCGACAGGCGCATCCTCACGCGCCCGCCACCGCCGGGAGGTCGCGGTAGCCGCCGAGGACGAAGCCGTGCCGGGCGACCGCGTCACGTAACGCCCGGCTGGTCAGGGCGGCCAGTTCGGCGCCCCACCGGTAACCCCAGGCGTACCGGGAGAGATCCGGATCCCCGTCCTCACCCGGATGACAGTTGATCTCGGCCGTACGGGCGGTCGAGGCCCCCACCGCGTCCACGGCGGCCAGGAACCGGGGCAGGTGGAGAGCGCCGGCCTCGTCGAGACCGGCGTACCCGTCCGGGGTGGCCAGGCCGGCGCCCCTGATCCGGCGGCCGAGTGCCCTGCTCAGCAGCCGGATCCCATGCCCCCTCGGGCCGCCCGACCGGCTGGACGGCAGGCGTACCCCCGGGATGTTCCAACGCCTTGCCACCTCGACCGTGACCCGGCCGACCGCCGGCCACAGGTGCAGGTGCTGGTGGGTGTCCACATGCGCCAGGGACAGCCCGAGGTCCCGGGTCAGTCTCTGCATCTGCGCCTCGAACTCCCGCTCCACGTCGGCCGGATCGACCAGCCCGGCGGCGGCCCGGGTGAGGAACCCGGACCAGGTCAGCGGCAACCGACCGGCCCGCGTCAGCAACGTCGGGATCTCCCGGCGGGTCAGCAGCGGGGGGTCCTCCCCCACTACCGCCAGGTGCGCGCCGACGCTCAGCGCCGGCTCGTCAGCCAACCACCGGGCGGTACGCTCGACCGCCGGCCCCAGGGCCAGCACCGACGTGCTGGACAGCACACCCTCCCGGTGTGCCCGGAGCACCGCCCGAGCACCTGCCACGGTGAGGCCGTAGTCGTCGGCGGTGACGATCAGCAGGCGCCGGCCGTCGTCCGGGTACGCAGGCCGCTGAGCCCGTCCAGCCCTAGGCGTCGTACCCATCGTCAACCGCACCCCTTCGCCCCAGTCGGAACCGGCCGGCCAGCGGGCCTACCGGTCGCGGGCGCGACATCGGTAACCACGGCACCGCGCCGGAGCGCGACCGACGTGGCGGGCACGGTGCCGGCCCGCCATCGAGCGTCGCGTCGCGGCGGGCGAGCGGCATCTCCGGACGTGCCGCACCGGATCCCACGGCGTCACCGTGACGGCAGATCCGGCCGCCCGGGGGTCAGTCCGTGATCTCGGCCAGGCGGGCCTTGACCAGCTTGGTGACGAGACGGTCGGGCAGCGGCTCGTCCGGCTGGTAGCGCACGACCGTGTTCGACGTGTCGAACTTACGCAGTTCGTCGGCGTGGGTTCGCAGCACGTCGCCGTACATGACGTACAGGCTGAGGTGGCCGCTCGCCGCCCCGATGCTGACCAGCGGGCGGTCGTTGACCCGGAACGCCGGGACGCCACTGCGGATGGTCTCCTCGGCCTGCGGTGCCGCAGACCGGATCGTGTCGCGCAGCCGTTGCAGCGCCGCCCGCTGCTCGTCCGGCAGATCCGCCAGGTACTTGTCGACTTCGTTCGCCATGATCCTCGTCCTTCGCCGCTGGTCGTCGCGGGCCGCAGCCGGCCAACGGAGCCGCCAGCCGCGATCCATCTTGCCGTACCCCGGGTGACCGGGCCAGGCGAGCGCGCCGATGAGCCCGCGACCTGGCGGGCCGTGCGGTGCGCATCGAGGAAGATGCGCGCCACCGGCGTGCCGGAAACGATAGGGCCCCGACGACGAGGGGAACGAACGATGCGGCTGGGCCTCAACCTCGGATACCACGTCGGGCAGGGCTCCCCCGCCGTACACCTGGCGCTGACCCGGGAGGCGGAACGGCTCGGTTTCAGCGCCGTCTGGGTAGCCGAGGCGTACGGCTCGGACGCGCCCACCGCCCTGGCGTGGCTGGCCGCGCAGACCCACCGGATCGACCTCGGCTCCGCGGTGATGCAGATTCCCGCCCGGACCCCCGCGATGACCGCGATGACCGCCGCCACCCTGGACATGCTCTCCGGCGGTCGGTTCCGGCTGGGCCTGGGGATCAGCGGGCCGCAGGTGTCCGAGGGCTGGCACGGCGTCCGCTTCGACCACCCGGTGGCCCGCACCCGGGAGTACGTCGACCTGGTCCGGCTCGCGCTGCGCCGGCATCCGGTCACCGGCGCCGGCCCGCACTACCCGCTACCGTTGCCCGACGGACCGGGCAAGGCGCTGCGGCTGATGCTGCATCCGGGCCGCGAGAACCTGCCCGTCTACCTCGGTGCCATCGGTCCACGTAACCTACGGCTCACCGGGGAGGTCGCCGACGGCTGGCTCGGAATCTTCCTGGCCCCCGAGCACTCGGCAGAGCCCCTGGCGCACCTCGCGGCGGGTCGTGCCCGGGCCGGCCAGTCGCTCACCGGTTTCGACGTGGCGCCGACCGTGCCGGTGGTGTTCGGTGACGACCTGGACGCCTGCGCGCTGGCGGTTCGCCCGTACGCCGCCCTCTACCTCGGCGGGATGGGCAGCCGCGAGCAGAACTTCTACAACCAGCTGTGCGTACGCATGGGGTATGCCGACGCCG
This sequence comes from Micromonospora sp. DT229, assembly GCF_049844505.1. NCBI lineage: Bacteria > Bacillati > Actinomycetota > Actinomycetes > Micromonosporales > Micromonosporaceae > Micromonospora > Micromonospora sp. DT229. Next base: position 86,663 of record NZ_JBNCLD010000017.1, read on the forward strand.
CCCGCACCGTGCAGGAGCGGTACCTGGCGGGACAGAAGCACGCCGCCGCGGCCGCCGTACCACTGCCGTTCCTGGACAGCACCTCGCTGCTCGGGCCGACGCGACGGATCGCCGACCGGCTGCACGCCTACGCCGACGCCGGAGTGACCACGCTCGTCGCAGGGCTGTTCGGTGGCGACCTCGAGCGAGGTGTCGCCACCCTGCGTGGACTGGCCGAGGCCCTGGACATCTCCGGCCTGGGCGACTGACCCGGTCCGAGGACGTGACCCGCCCGGTCAGCCGGTGCGGGTCTGCCGTGGCCGCTTCGGGGCCGGTCGGACCGTCGCCTGGAGATCGGTGAACGAGTGCAGGCCCCAGATCCCGTTCTCCACCCCGATACCGCTGCACCTGTGACCACCGAAGGGCAGGTCCGGCCGCACCCCGGCGGCGTGCGCGTTCACCGAGACCTGCCCGGCGTCCAGCCGCGCGGCGACCGCGTCGGCCCGCTCCGGGTCCGCCGACCAGACCGAGGCGGTCAACCCGAAGTCCGAGGCGTTGGCCCGGTTCACCGCGTCGTCCACGTCCCGGTACGCGATCACCGGCAGAACCGGCCCGAACTGCTCCTCGTCGACGACCCGCACCCCGTCGGTCACCCCCGCCAACACGGTCGGGGCGTAGAAGTAACCTGGCCGGTCGAGCGCCGTCCCGCCGGCCGCCAGCACTGCGCCGTGCGCCAGCGCATCGCGTACGTATTCCGCCATTCGCCCCACCTGCGTCTGGTTGCCGAGCGGGCCGAGTTGCACGGACGGCTGCGAGCCGGGACCGACGCGGGTCGCGCGCGCCCGGGCCGCCAACGCGTCAACCAGCTCGTCGTGGCGGCTTCCGGCGACGTAGATCCGCTTCGCCGCCATGCACCGCTGCCCGTTGTTGTCCAACGCGGCCCAGAAGATGTCGTCGGCGACCTGTTCCGGATCAACGTCGTCGAGCACCACCGCAGCGTCGTTGCCGCCGAGTTCCAGTGTCATCCGTTTGAGCCCGCCGGCGGCGGCCGCGGCCACCCGACGCCCGGTCGCCACCGAGCCGGTGAAGCTGACCATCCTGGGTACCGGGTGGGTCACGATGCGGTCGCCGAGTGGGTCCGGCCCGGTCACCACGTTCACCACACCCGCCGGCAGTACGCGGCCGAGCAGCTCGCCCATCATCAGCGCGGACAGCGGAGCGTACGGGGACGGTTTGAGCACCACCGTGTTACCCGCTCGCAGCGCCGGGGCCAGCTTCCACATGGCCAGCGCGACCGGAAAGTTCCACGGCGTGATCGCCGCGACCACTCCGAGGGGCCGGCGGACCACGTCGGCGTAGCCGTGACGGTCGTCCTGGACGACCTCCCGTCCGATGTCCAACTCGGCGTAGTACCGCAGCCAGGTCACCGCCGCGACGACCTCGGCGACCGACGCCGCCCGCGGTTTGCCCTGCTCGGCGGTGATCGTGGCGGCCAGTTCGTCCAGGGCACCGAGCAGCACCTGGGCGCACTCGCGCAGCATCGCCCGCCGGAGGTCGTCCTCCCGCCGCCATTCGTGGAACGCCCGGAGGGCCGCGTCCATCGCCTGGTCCAGTTGCTCCACGGTGCACACCGGTGCCTGCGCGAAAATCGCCCCAGTGGCCGGATCCACGACACCGAAGGTCTGCCGCCCCCACATCTGGGACCCGTCGATCGTCATGCCGAGCTCAACCATCTGCCTGCCCTTCGTCGACAGCGGCCAGCGGTGGCACCGGATCTGCCGGCGGCAGCGCCGGTGTGCTGCCGCGAGTACGCCGCAGCCCCGCGCTCGGCGATCGTACGAGGCGGACAACTGCCCCACCGTCTTCGAAACAGCCACGGTCGCCCGGCCGGCACCGCAGCAGAGCGGGGTCGGCACGCCGAAAGACGTGACCGCCCGCCGCAGCCAGCATGCTGGGAATGCCGCAGGGATCCACGGCCGACGCCCCTGGCGTGCCGGCCGTACGCCGCCCACACCGCGACGGCGTCCCGACCGTCAGCGGCATGAGACCAGCGGCCGCCCGAGCGGCCGCACTCCGCCCAGATAGAGCGAGGCCACATGTCCCCAGACTCCGCTCAAATCGGATCACGAAGTCCCGCCGCCGACTCGGCCTCGGCGCCGATCCGCCGCACCCGGACTATTCCGTTCTACGCCGAGGACATGGCGTGAAGGTACTCGTCGCGGGCGGAGCCGGATTCATCGGCAGCACCGTTGCGTCGGCGTTGATCGATGCCGGACACCGACCCATCATCTTGGACAGTCTCGTCACCGGGCGCCGCGAGTTCTGCGACGGCCGAGATCTGTACCACGGTGACATCGCCGACGGTCGACTGGTCGACCGGATCCTCGTGGAGCATCCGGACATCCGGGCGGCCGTCCACTGTGCCGCTCTGATCGTGGTGCCCGACTCCGTCGACCGGCCCATCCCCTATTACCGCGAGAACGTGTCGAAGACGCTCGACTTCGTGGAACGGCTCATCGCCAACGGCGTCGACCGGTTGCTGTTCAGCTCGTCTGCGGCGATCTACCAGCCGGGCGACGACCTGGGCGTGGCGGAGACGTCACCGGTGAACCCGACCAGCCCGTACGCCCACACCAAGATCATCGTGGAGCGGATGCTCGCGGACATCGCCGGTAGCAGCGCCCTGCGGGTGGTGTCGCTGCGCTACTTCAATCCGATCGGCGCCGACCCGTTGCTGCGAACGGGACCGCAGATGCCCACACCCAGTCACGTCCTGGGTCGGCTGATCGAGGCGCACCGGACCGGCCGGCCGTTCCGGGTGACCGGGCTCGACTACCCGACCCGCGACGGCTCAGGCCTGCGGGACTACGTACACGTCTGGGACCTCGCCGGTGCACACGTACGGGCACTGGAACGGTTCGACGATCTGTTCGGCCCGGGTAAGTCCGGGCACACCGCCGTCAACCTGGGCACCGGAACCGGCACGACGGTGTTGGAGTTGGTCGAGGCGTTCAACTCGTTGGTGTCGAGGCAAGTCCCTGTGGAACCGGCGCCGCGCCGCCCCGGTGACATCCCGGGTGCCTTCTCCCGCAGCGACCGAGCCGAGCAGTTGCTCGGCTGGCGGGCGCAGCTGGACGTGCGGCGGGGAATCGCCGACTCGCTCGCCTGGTTCGACCGTCGGCCACAGGTGCTGCCGGACCTGGCCGAGCCGGCGGACACGGAGCGGCGCTTGGCCGCCGCCTCCGGCCGGTGACGTCAACCACCCCGTACGCGATTCACCCGGCTGCCTCTTCTTCGTCGATGCGCAATTACGTCTGAATCGGCAAGTAAAAAGCATGGGGCGAGATGTCAGCGATGTGGATCGCGAGCACGATGAAAACGGACGACACGACAGCTGTGACGTTGAGCTCGCTCACGTCTATGCGGACGGTGCTCGTCGGGCCCGCAATTCGAGTACGACTCCGGCAGGAGGCGTCAACAGTTACGTGGCGTGAAATCTGACCCTTCGGTGTCGTTGTTTGGAGTGGACAATGGACAAATGTCCGTACGTTCTGGATCGCGCTGGCAGTGACCTTCACGGAGAGGCGAAGAAGCTTCGCGCGCGCGGCCCGGTCACCCTGGTGGAACTGCACGGCGGCTACACCGCCTGGTCCGTGACCAGCTATGAGATCGCCAAGCAGCTGCTGGTTGATCCGCGGATCTCGAAGAACACCAAAGAGACCTGGCCCGAGTTCCGCGAAGGCAAAGTACCGCAGGACTGGGAGCTTTACACCTGGGTCGCAATGGACAACATGCAGACCCGGGACGGAGAGGAGCACGACCGCCTGCGGAAACTCGTCGCGCAGGCATTCACCAACCGTCAGGTGGCAAAGGTCCGCCCGCTGATCGAGGAAATTGTGGGCCGCCTGCTCGACGACCTGGAGAAGGTGCCCGCCGGTGAAGTGGTGGACATCAAGGGCAGGTACTTCTACCCGCTGTCGACCATTCTCGTCTGCGATCTGCTCGGCATTCCCGAAGCGGACCGCGCAGAGGCTCTGCACGGCGCCGTCGTCAATGCCAAGACGACGAACAGTGCCGAGGAGTCCGAGGCCAACCTGCACCAGTGGCAATCCGCCCTCAGCAAGCTGGTGGAGGCCAAGCGGCGTGAACCCGGCAACGACCTCACCACCCTGATCATCAAGGCCAGGGAAGACAAGCAGGCTCCGCTCACCGACGACGAGGTCATCGGCTCGTTGCACCTGCTCATCGGCGGGGGGACGGAAACCACGTCCAACGTCCTGTGCAACACCCTCATCGACCTGCTCACGCACCCGGACCAGTTGGCCATGATCCGCTCCGGTGCCGTCGGCTGGGAGGCGGCCTGGGAGGAGGAGGTCCGAAAGGACGGCGCCGTGGGCTCGATGCCGTTCCGCTGCGCCAACGCCGACATCGAGATCGGCGGCGTGACCATCGCCAAGGGCGACCTGGTGCTCATCAACTACGCGGCCGCCGGCCGGGATCCCGAAAAATACGGGGACACGGCCGCAGAGTTCGACATCACCCGTGCGGACAAGACCAACCTCAGCTTCGGCTACGGGCGCCACCGCTGCCTCGGCCCGGCCCTGGCCACCATGGAAGCGATGATCTCACTGCCGGCGCTGTTCGAACGGTTCCCCGACCTCGCGCTGGCCGTTCCACGTGAGGAACTCAAGCCACAGAGCACGTTCGTCTTCAACGGGTACGCGGAAGTACCGATGCTGCTGAAGCCCTGAACCGAAACGACCTGAACGGCGCGGCCAGAGCCAACCGGTTTCGGCCGCGCCGTCTTCGGAACCGCAATCACGAACACGTCGTACGGGCGCCCGCTCTGATTGAGTTGGCGAAGTGACGTACGACAGCATCGAGCAACGTCCGTGCGAACCTTGAGGAGAGTCGAGCCTTGTACACCACCAACGCCTTTGCCGCGCCGGCCGCCGGCGCCCCCCTTCGCGCGATCACGATCGAGCGGCGGGAGGTCGGGCCCCGGGACGTGCTGATCGACATTTCCTACTGCGGAATCTGCCACACCGACATCCACACCGTGCGCGGCGAATGGGGCGAGCGGAGTTACCCGATCGTGCCCGGTCACGAGATCACCGGCGTGGTCGCGGCCGTCGGCACCGACGTCACCAAGCACCAGGTCGGTGACGTCGTCGGCGTCGGCTGCATGGTCAACTCCTGCCGGGAGTGCGCGAGTTGCCGAGCCGGCGAGGAGCAGTACTGCACGAACGGGATGGTCGGCACCTACGCCGCTGTCGATGTCGACGGCACGTTCACTCAGGGCGGCTACGCCAGCCGGATCGTGGTCACCGAGGACTTCGTACTGCGCATCCCGGACGGATTGGACCGTGCCGCCGCTGCCCCCCTGCTCTGCGCCGGCATCACGATGTATTCGCCGCTGCGCCGATGGGGCGCCGGCCCGGGCAAGAAGGTCGCGGTCATCGGCCTCGGCGGTTTGGGCCACATCGGTGTCAGGCTCGCCACCGCCATGGGCGCGGAGGTCACCGTGCTCTCCCAGACGCTGAAGAAGCGTGAAGACGGCCTCAAGCTCGGTGCTACCGGCTACTTCGCCACCAGCGACCCGAGCACGTTCAGCACGCTCGCCGGCACGTTCGACCTGATCCTCAACACGGTCAGCGCGCGAGTCGACATGGACGCCTACCTGTCTCTGCTGAACACCGGCGGCGCGCTGGTCAACGTCGGCATTCCGCCGGAGCAGCTGGCGCTGCACACCTTCTCGCTCGTCATGGGTCGGAAGACGCTCGTGGGCACCTTGTTCGGTGGTATCTCGGAAACCCAGGAGATGCTCGACTTCTGCGCTCAGCACAACATCACCGCCGACATCGAGATCATTCCAGCCCAAGAGATCAACGAGGCATACGAGCGGGTGCTGGCATCCGACGTCCGCTACCGCTTTGTGATCGACGCCGCCACGATCTCCTGAGCTGACCCCGCACCGGCTACGTCACCCGGGACTCAGCAGATCGATATGATCCCCGGCGGTGGTGCCACCGACGGCCGGCGAACGGCTGCGATTCAACCTGATCGGCCTCATCCCGCTCAGCTGAAGACCAGCCGGCCTTGACGGGTCCTGAGCCAGGCGCTCGGGACCCGTCTTGTCGTCCCATGCCGGGTTGCCGCCGCGGCTGCTCACCCTGACGTCTGTCGGGCGAACCACGGGCGTTTCACCACCTGGCGATCCAGGATGGTCGCGTGGAGCGCGACAAAGCCCTTGCCCGGATGCACGAGGCCACCGCGCTGTGGAGCGTCGGGCGCCCCAAGCACGGAATCGACACACTCCCGCAGCGGTCTCCGAGGCGTCGGTCAGCGGGACCTCTTCGTTGCTCTCTTGCGGGGTGGGGTCAACAGGTCGGCGACTGTGGCGATGGCAGACGGCACGAGGCGGTAGTACGCCCAGACGCCGCGCTTGTCACGCTCGAGCAGGCCGGCCTCGGTGAGGATCCGCAGGTGGTGACTGACGGTCGGCTGGGAGAGTCCGAGAGGCTCGGTGAGGTCACTGACCGACGCCTCTCCCTCTGGAGCCGACTGGATCAGGCTGAGCAGTCGCAGCCGGGCCGGGTCGGCGAACGCTTTCAGCACCCCCGCGAGCCGTTCGGCATCGGCACGGTCGATCGGCTCGCCGGCGAGGGGCGAGATAGCGGGCGGCGCAGTCTTCATAGTTCCCACGTCTGCATCGTTGCAGCAAACCCAACAATCAGCTGATGAACGAGGGCAGGATCACCCGGAGGTCGCGAGGTGACCCTCACCGAGCAGGGGTGCGGTGCCACCGAAACGGGTCGTCCTCCAGCGCGGAGCGGTCCCAGTGCCCCCGGTCCGCTGCGGCTTGATAGGTGGTGTGGAGGAACTCGGCGACCGCACGGTCCGGGTCCGGTGCGGCGCGGGCGACCTCGTACGGCAGCAGGAACTGCTTGAACTCGGTACTGAAGTACGCGCCGTCGGGACCGATCGGCTGCTCGGCGAACCCGTCGGGTTCGGGATAGGCGTAGGAGTAGAAGGCGCCTTCCTCGCCACCTCCGGGCCAGAATCCGCAGCTGGAAAGCTCGCGGGAGTAACCCTCGGCCATGACCCAGTCCGCGCAGTTGGGCATACCCCCGGGGTGCGGCGGGGCCGACCGGCCGGAGAAGCGGGTGCAGGCGAGGTCCATCCCGCCCCAGAAGAAGTGCACCGGGCTGACCTTGCCCACGAAGTAGGACCGGAACTCGCCGATCACTCGGTTCGCCTGTAGCAGTTGTCGCCAGAACAGGGTGGCCGCCTCACCGTCGTAGGAGGCGTGCTCGTGGTCCTCGGCGAAGGGGATCGCCGGGTCGACCTCGTTGGGGCGCGGCCGGATCGGCGCCTCGATCCCGAGCTGATCGAGCAGGTCCAGGAGCCGGGCGTAGAAATCGGCGACCGGCATCGGCCGAAGCGGGAGGCTCCGCGCGTCGCCGCTGCTGGTACGCACGTCGAGCTGGTGACCGAGGAAGTCGAACTCGATCTCGAAGGCACCCGTGCGGTGCGGGATGGTCGAGGTCGTCAGCCCACGCGGGCTGACGTACAGGGTCACCTGCCACCAGTGGTTGAGCATCGGAGCGTGTGCCATGCGGATCTTGCCCACGATCTGAGTCCACATGTGCAGGGTGTCGCCCCTTCCAGCTGATCAGCGGTACTCCGGGGTGGCGTCACCGGGGCGACTCCCGGCGTCCCAGGTCGGGCGCTGATTGCCGTAGGCCGGAAACCCCCGGCTGTACGGTGAATCCCTCGGCTGGTGGAAAGCCGTCTCGCTGGCGGGTGTCATCGTCTTCTGCCTGGTCCAGACCCCGGGTGGCGGGACTGCGGCACGGCGCGCCATGCTCGTCGGATGATCGTCATCGACGCGGCCTCGCCGACGCCGCCGTACGAGCAGCTGCGGGCGCAGCTCGCCAGGCAGATCCAGGACCGCTCGCTGGCCGTCGGCACGAAACTGCCGACGATCCGGCGGCTCGCGGCCGATCTCGGCCTGGCCGTGAACACCGTCGCTCGGGCGTACCGGGAACTGGAGGAGGCCGGGTTGATCGAGACCCACGGGCGGGCCGGCTCGTTCGTCTCGGCCGCCGGCGAGCAGGCCCTCGATCGGGCCCGCAGCGCCGCCCGCGACTACGCGGCGGTCATCACCAGCGTCGGTATCGACCCAGCCGAAGCCGTCCGGATCGTCGAGGCGGCACTGGGCGTGGGACCGCCTCGTTCCTCGTCACCCAACTAGTTTCATCAGCGAACCCTCTTCGGGCCACGGTCTCCAGCGCAAGACCGCAGGGTCCGCATTGCCATAGGTACCTTGTTTTGACAAGGTAGCTACATGCAGACCGACCCGAAGCTCGTGGCGTTACGGCGCGGCCTGCTCGAGCCACTCGTGCTAGCTGCTGTCGAGTCCCAGCAGCGGTACGCGGCGGAGATCCTCGCCGCGCTACAGGAGGCAGATTTCCCGGCCCAGGAGGGCACGCTCTATCCGCTGCTGAGCAAGCTCCGGCGAGACGGACTCGTGCACCACGAGTGGCGTGAGTCGCCGACCGGACCACCCCGGAAGTACTTCTCCCTCACCGACGCCGGCAGAAACCAACTCGCCGCCTTCCGCGAGTACTGGAACGAGCTGACCCGCGCGATCAACAGCATTGGACGGTGACCCCATGAGCGATCCGATAGCCATCCGCCTCACCGGACATGCCGCGGCCTTTCCCGCCACCCGCGAAGCACGCGACGCCCTGCGGCAGTACCTCGATGATGCGCGACACGCGCTGCGCTCCGACCCGGACGCCGACGAGATCGTCCGAGATCTCGAGTCCGCGATCGGCGACCGGTTGAGCACCCTGACGGGGCCAGGCGACGAACCGGTGACCGGTGCCCAGATGGCGGCGATCCTGGCCGACCTCGGCCCGGTCAGCCCGGTCCGACCCGCCCCGCCTGCCGGCGAGGGGAGGTCGCGTGGGCGGTTCTGGTGCCGAATCCACGAGGGCAAATGGTTCGGCGGCGTCTGCGTCGGCGTCGCGGCGTACGGCGAGTTCCGCGTCGACTGGGTACGAACCGTCGTGCTGCTGCTGAGCCTGGCCAGCGGTGGTCTACTCGCCGCGGTGTACCTGGTCCTGCTGCTCGTGCTCCCCGTCGTCCCCACGGTCGCCGACTACGAGCGCCGACGGGACGCGCCACCGAATGACGTGCGGCTACGCCGATGAGTCGATGGCGACGGTCGCGAGCGGTGTGGGATCTCACCGACCGTTGTGCAGTGCCTGGGTGATGTCCTGCCGTAGGCGTACCGTCTCCTCGTCGCTGCCCACCTCAATTGACATTCTCCTACCGGCCGCCTTTCCCTGCCACCCAGCCCGGGGCCGGGTGGCGTCAGTGCGAGGACGGTTCCAGGCAGCCGAACTCGGCCGCCGAGCCGGTGACCTCGACCATGACTCGGTCAGGCCGTACGTCCCCGATCACACAGCCCACGGTTCCGAACCGAACCGCGTAGACCGCTCCCGGTGGTGGGGTTTCCTGCCCGATCGGCGGTCGCATGGCGGTGACCTCGATCGCGTCTGCCGGGAGACCCAGATCTAGCAGCGCCTGCTGGGTGGAGGTCGGCGCGAAGTCCCCGGCGGCGCGTAGCGCCTCAAGCGAAGGTCGGATCCGCGCGGCGAGTTCCCGCCCGGCGCGCTCATCCGCAGCGGGCAGTTCATGCCGCCGCTTCCAGCCGTTGTTGTCGGCATGGTTCGGAGGTGCCTCTGACTGTCGACCGGTCGGCTCCGCCACCGCTGCGGGCGACGACGACACGGCCGGCGACGACGCATCCGTGGGCATTGCCTGCCCGGCGCCGTCCCGGGTGCCCGGGGCCGCGCAGCCGAGCGCCAGCACGGCGAGCGAGACGGCAGCCGCTGACCAGGTGACCATTCCTGTCCGCATACCCGACCCCCGTCGTATTCCGGTATCGAGAAAATCTGATGGTACGAGGTGCGGGTCGCTCCCGATGTCACCTGTCACGTGTCACGGTCGGTCCAGGATCGCCCCACGGTGGGCGGCCGTTCCCGTCCTTGCTCAGCGATCGCCGATCATTCCGGTCAGGAGGGTCAGGATGTCGTCGGCGTCGGTGTGCCACTTGTCGGCGGTGAGTTGGCCGCTGGCCTCCATCCCGATTATCCCGTGCACACTGGTGAGCAGCAGCGCCCCGTAGCGATGGGCCTGGTCCTCGCCGACCAGATCGCTCAGGACGGCCACGAACGGGCCTTGGCTTCGCGACGCCGCGCGCAGCACCTCGTCACTGGCGGGCGCCTGGTGCATCAGCCGGTACAGATGTGGCTGCTCGCGGCCGACGGCAAGGAGCCCGGTGAGCATTTTCCGTAGCTTTTCCTCCGCCGGAGTCAGCGGATCGGCGGCCCATTCCACGGCCCGATCCGCCAACCGATCCCATGCCTCCGCCGCGACCTCGGTCAGCAGGTCGCCCTTGTCGGCGAAGTGGCGGTAGGGCGCCCCGCGCCTCACGCTCACAGGCGGCTCCGGCTCCGCCGGCGGTGTGATCATCCGCAGGCTCGTGGCCGACGGGCACACCGTGCACGCGCTCGCGAGGTCGGCCTCGGCAGAGAAAGCGGTCGCGGCCGCAGGCGCTCGGCCGGTACGCGGTGACCTCACGGAGGCCCTCCGCAGCGGCGCCGACGCGCCGACGTGGCTGAACACCCTCGACGAGGTCGACGCGGTGGTCCACGCGGCGGCCTTCATGGAGTTCTGGGGGCCCGACGAACTGTTCGTCGAGCGCAATCTGCTGCCCACCCGCGCCCTGTACCAGGCCGCGGTGGCCGCAGGGGTGAAACGCTTCGTCCTGCTCTCGGCCGCCAGCGTCTCCACCGGCACCAAACACCTCAGCATCGTGAACGAAACCTCCGACACAGGCCGGGCGAACATCGCTTACAGCCGAGTCAAGCTGCGCACCGAGCAGGAACTTCTCGCGCTCCCGAACGCAGAGACCACGCTGGTGATCCTCCGACCGCCCTTCCTGTGGGGCCACGGCACGGCCAGCAACCTGCAAGGATTCGTCGACTCTGTCGAGGCCGGCCGGTTCGCCTGGATCGACGGCGGGCAGCACACGGTCGACTTCTGCCATTTCGACAACCTTGCCCACGCCGTCGCCTTGGCGATGACGCGGGGAGACCACGGCCTCGTCTGCTACATCACCGACGGCGACCCTCGGGCGGCCCGCAGCTTCTTCACTCCGCTGCTCGCCACCCGGGGCCACGACGTGAGCAGCAGCCGCAGCTACCCCCGGGCGATCGCCTCGGCCATCGCCACGGTCATGGAGACCGTCGCCAAGGCCCGCCGCAGCACCACGCCGCCACCGCTCACTGAATGGATCGTCACCTTCATGGGCCGCGACCGCGTCTACGACATCACGCGCGCCCGGACCCACCTGGAGTACCAGCCGACGATCACCGTCGACGAGGGCCTTCGCCGGATGGCGGCCCTTGAACGATAGCGGGATCGTGATGCCCGCAGAGCTGGGGCGGCCGACCGGCGCTGTCTGATATTCCGGGACGACCAGCCCACCACCCGCCTCCCGACGGTGTTCCCCTCCCCTGCCCACCGACCCCGTCCTCGGACACCACGCCACGGCAGGCATACCAAAGGCATCCCCGGTGTGGGGCCGGCCCGGGATCTCGGGCGCGTCCGCAGCAACGCACGCCCACGCGAACCGGGCACGGACGGGCCCGTGTGGGGTTCAGGGCAGTGGGCCGGCGGCCTCCCGCAGGAGATCGAACATGAGCCGAGCGTGTGGTTTCAGCACGCCCTTGTTCGAGTAGTCCACCTCGCGGAACAGCAGTTGTCGTTGGCCGGTGCCGATCTCCCGATCGAGCATCCGCCGCAGCGACCGCTCGACCCGAGCCGTGAGATCGTCTGCCGGCCGGTCACCCAGCAGCGCAAGCGCGCGATACACAGCGGCCTCGGCGTCTTCAAGGTACAGGTAGTCTGCACCGGTCGGTAGGCGCTGCCTGGTCAGGTCGATACCGTAGCGGAAGTCCACACCGATCAGGTCGACCCCGGAGAAGTCGTTGCCGTGGAACTCGTTGGACTCTCTCAGGGCAAGCGCGCGATATCCCGGCGGCTCCGCCCGTCCCTGCTTGGCAAGGAACGCCAAGTCGCTCGTAAACCGCTCGGCGGAGCCGGGCGGTGGGGCGCCCCAGAAGGTCGTCGACTGAATCCGCCCTGTGAACACGCATTCAACAAGCTCCAGGTAATCCGCCGTCAAATCGCGGATCTCCGCGTTCCGGAAGGTGCAGCCCACAAACCGCGAATATCCGGCCGTGCCGGTGAGCACCGCGCCGTCGAAGGAGCACTCGACGTACTGCGACAGCTCCATGCCGGAGCCCAGCGCCACATACTGAAACCGGAGGCCATCGAAGCGGCACCGCACGAAGCGGGCACCAACACCGACCAATCCAGTTAATCCATCGGCGGAATAGTCGACTCCGATGACCTCCTCGTGCTCAATGATCAACCGGTTGCCCTGCTCACCTGCCACTATCCACCCTCTGTCGCTCCACCTGCTACTTCTTCCAGTTGTACAAGGCGTAGTCGCACGTCACGTAGTCACCGCCCTTGTCGACGTGCTGCTTCTTCGAACCCGGCGTGGTCAGCTCGATCAGCTTGCCGGTCAGGGTGTCAAGGAAGTCGGGGCCGACGCCACGGTAGATGAACCTGCCGGGGTAGGCGCGGTCAAGCAGCCAGCCAGATGGCGGCGCCGACGGAGACCACGCCGAGCGCGATCCAGCCCACCGGACCGGAGGCGAGGGCCACGCCCACCAACGGAACCGCGATCGGGTTGTGGCCGTCCGGGTCCGTGAAGTTGACCGGGCTGGCGTTGCCGTATCCGTACCGGTTGGCCTGGGCCACCGGGTTGGGTGTCAGGGTCATGGTGTCCCGGGAGACGAACGACCCGGTCGTTGGGGCGTACCAGCGGGAGTGGGCGTTGACCAGCCCGGTGGAGGCGTCGGTCCAGCCGCCCTGGTAGCCGAGTCGCAGGTTCCCGCTGGTGGCGTATTTTTCACTGTAGGGGGGCGTAGTCGGCCGAGGCGAGCAGGTTGCCGCTGGTGTTGCCGATGGCGGCGAGCATGTCGCCGTGCCGCTGGTCGGTAACGAGCAGCCGCCCGGGGTCGGTACCGTACCGGTCGACCAGGGGTGCGCCGTCTGGGGTCCGGAAAACCAGGGCCTCGCTGCTTGCGGTGGGTACTCGCACCGCCGCGTTGGACAGGTCGCCGTACTCGGCGGTCACCCCGTTGCGGCTGGTCAGCCGGTCCAGCCCGTCGTAGGTGTAGTCGACAGTGAAGCCTGGTTCAGTGACGCGTAGGAGCCGCTCGAACGCGTCGAACTGGTGGGTGCGGGTAGAGGCAGTGGTGGCGCTGGTGGCCAGGGAAAGCGGCGCTGCGGGTTGACCGCCTTGATCTCCGGCGGCACCGTCGGTACGGCGTCCGCCGGCGCGGACTTCCCCTTGGCGCGGGTGCTGGATGCGGGCACGCGCGGATCGGGCCGCATGACCTTCCCCGCTCGGGCCGCAGGAGGCGACGATGACGCACCGTCGGGCAACCCCGGCGCTGCCGTGGCCGGCGACTGCACGACCGGAACCAGCGACACGGTCAGTACCACCGCCAGCAGGGCCCGCAGGCCGAGGCGGCCTGCGCCTCTACCACTACGGGCGCACTGATGTCCACTCGAGACGTACGTCATCGAGATCCCCCCGTTTATCTCAACAGCGCGTCGACGGAGCCTATACAGCGAGGCATCGGTCACTCAAGGGAGTCGATGGCAGATCGTCATGGACGACCGGTGTCAATGTTGCACCCGCCGCCCCAGCACGACCCCAGTATCGTCGATGTGAGGGACCGGCCGGCGGATCGGGGCGAGGGCAGCAGCGGTCCGAGTGTCGATGACCCGGTACCGTGCCCGAGGTCCAGGCTGCGTTGCAGGTAGCAGACGTCCGCGCCGCGCCTGGTGAGGGTGTCGGCGCCTACCCGGGGGCGGTCAGGGCCAGCGGGGCCGCGAGGACGACCACCGCCAGGACGGTCCGGAGGGACGGTTCATGGCGCTCCTTCAGATGGAGGAGTCCGCCTCGGTTTCGTCCGTGTCAGGACCGTCGGGGCGTCGCGGTGTGGTCCGCAGGCGTACTCGGGTGATGGCCCGGCCTGTCACCTCGACCACCTCGACGGTCAGACCCGACAGCGCGACCACTTCTCCGGGCGTCCTGGGAATGTGACCGAGGTGTGCCAGGACAAGTCCCGCCACCGTGGTGTAGTCGCCGGACTCGAGGGTGTCCTCATCCAGTTCGACACCCACATCTGGTAGGTCGTGCAGCGGGAAACCACCCTTCAACAGCAGCGCCCCGTCCGCCTCCCGCACGACGGCCTGCACGTCCCGGTCGGTTTCGTCGTAGATCTCCCCGACGATCTCCTCGACCAGGTCCTCCATCGTCACGATGCCGTCGATGGCGCCACGCTCGTCCACCACGAGGGCGAACTGCTGCCGCTGCGACCGCATCTCCCGAATCGCCTCGGTGACACTCAACGTCTCCGGCAGATACAGCGGCGCGCTGACGTACTCGGCGACCGAGCCCTCTCGGTCGAGCAGGTCGCGCATGTGCACCACGCCGACGGTCTCGTCGAGGCCGGCGCGGCCCACGACCGGCGCGCGGGTCTGCCCCGACCGGCCCAACTCCCGCAACGCCTGCCGCGCGGGCAGCGACTCGGACAGGGTGACCACCTCGCGGCGCGGGACGAGGATCTCCCGCAGGATCCGCTCAGCCACCTCGAACGCCCCCGAGATGATCATGCGATGTTCGGGGGTGAGGTCACGCTGCGCGGCGACGATGTCCTGCAGTTCCTCGGTGGTGACCTCCTGACGGCGGGCCCGTGGGTCCCCGCCGGTCAGCCGCACCACCGCGTCGCTGGCTTTGCTCAACAGCCACACCGCCGGACGGGAGAACGCCGACAATGCGTCCAGCGGACGGGCAACGAGCAGAGCCCACCCCTCCGCCCGCTGCATCGCGATCCGCTTCGGCGCCAGCTCACCCAACACCAGGGTGACGAAGGTCAGCACGATGGTCACCAGCACGACCGCGACCGGCTCCGCCGCCGACCCCAGGAACCCCAACGGCCCCACCAGCGGCGCCGCCAGTGACACCGCCGCAGCCGCCGAGGCCAGGAACCCGGCCAGGGTGATGCCGATCTGAATGGTGGCCAGGAATCGGTTGGGGTCCCGCGCCAGCCTCGCCAACACCCGCCCCGCCCGGGAGGCACGCTCCAGGCGCTGCAGCTGGCTCTCCCGCAGCGACACCAACGCCATCTCACTACCCGCGAACACCGCGTTCACCAACACCAGCACCAACACCAACACGACCCGCACGCCATAGCCATCCACGGCCCGTTCGACGCCTCCTTGACCGGACACCGTCCGGAGCCTCGACCGCGGCGGCGGGTCGATACACGGTGCCGACTCCCCCATGTTGGGGGTTCAGCAGGCAGGCTTGCGCCCGTTCTCTCTACGCTGCCGCCTCCGGATTGCCGTCACGGACAGCACCCCTTGCAAGCCGTCCTAGGACAATAGGCCGTAGCGTGTTCTTCGGCCTGCTGCAGAACAACGTCCTCGGCCGCCGAACCTGCCGCCCATTTGATCGACACCGCCCGCGCCTGGCAAGCCCTGCTCGACGCCGACAGCACCGCACCCGCCGAAGTCCGTAACCGTCCGGTCGCCCGTACCCTGCTCATCGAGATCATCCGAAGCGGACCGGCAGCGGCCGACGTGGCGCGACCGGCCATCACCCTCGGCCTGACCCGGTGAACCAGCAGACAGCGGGATCGGCACCTACCCCTTACGCAACAGCCGGGGTGGTGACTGCCCGCAAGGTGGGCACAACTCGCCTATGCATATCTTTCCCTGGCTGAGCACTTCCGAGATGGCCAGCATGAAGAGCACCACCCACTACTCAGGGAGCCCCTTCATGACCACCTGGTTCATCACCGGCGCCTCACGCGGTTTCGGCCTGGAGATCACCCGTCAGGCACTGGATCGCGGCGATAACGTCGTAGCCACCGCCCGCAACCCCGAGGCGGTGTCAGAGGCACTGCCCGATCACGGTGACCGCCTGCTGGCGGTCGCGCTCGATGTCACCGATGAGGAGCAGGCCCGCACCGCGGTGTCTGCCGCGGTCGAGGCCTTCGACGCAATCGACGTACTGGTCAACAACGCCGGGCGCGGCCTGCTCGGCGCGGTGGAGGAGTCCTCCGATGCCGAAGTTCGCGCAATCTACGACACGAACGTCTTCGGCTTGCTCAACGTCACCCGCGCGGTGCTGCCGGTCATGCGCTCCCAGCGCTCGGGCCGGATCCTCAACGTCAGCTCCCTGGGAGGTTTCAGCAGCTCGGCAGGATTCGGCATCTACTGCTCGACCAAGTTCGCCGTCGAAGGGATCTCCGAGGCCATGCGCGCCGAACTGGCGGGACTGGGCATCGCCGTGACGTCGGTCGAACCGGGCTACTTCCGCACCGACTTCCTCGATGACCGGAGCCTGCGCACCGAGGGCACCGTGATCGGTGACTACGCCGGCACCGCCGGGGCGGTGCGCGGCGCGGTGCCCGGTCTCAATCACGCCCAGCCTGGGGATCCGGTCAAGGGTGCCGCCGCGTTCCTGACCCTCGCTGACGCGGAGAATCCGCCGGTGCGGGCTCAACTGGGCAGTGACTGCCTCCAGGAACTGGAAAACAAGATCACCCAGTTGCGTACGGAGTCGGAGGCTTGGCGGGACCTGGCACTCTCCACCGACCACGACGACGTACTGGTCTGAGAACCTGACGCAGGGTGCAGGCGTTGGGCAGGAACACCGGGAGGAGGACGCCATGACCGAGCTGGGTGACTATCTGCGATCATGCCGTGCCAACGTCAGCGCTGAGGACGCCGGGCTGCCGAGTACCGGTCACCGCCGGGTGCCCGGGCTGCGGCGCGAAGAACTGGCCACGCTGGCGGGAGTCAGTGTGGATTACATCGTGCGCCTGGAACAAGGCCGCGCGAAGACCGCCTCACCGGAGATCCTCCAGGCGTTGGCGAAGGCCCTCGACCTGCGCCCTGACGAGCAGGAGTATCTGCTTCGCTGTGCGGCCGAGGCCAGAGGCCCGGCAACACGGGCGAGAACGACACCGCCCGATGCGCGACGTGTCTCCACCGCCACCCGGGTGCTGCTGGACAGCATGACCGCAGTGCCCGCCCTGGTGCTGGGCCGAAGGATGGACATCATCGGCTGGAACACCCTCGGAGCCGCGCTCTTCACAGACTTCAGCGTTCTTGCGCCGCAGCACCGCAACCACATCCGGCTGGCATTCCTCGACCAGCGAGTACGCAGCCTCTATCGCGACTGGGAGAAAGTCGCCAAAGAATGCGTGGCCTACCTCAGGATGGATGCCGGCCGTTACCCGGAGGACCCGGCACTGGCCCGCCTCGTCGGTGAACTATCCATGAAGGACGACGTCTTCCACCACTGGTGGTCCACCCACCGCGTTCGTGCACAACGGTCAGGGCGCAAACACTTCCTCCATCCCACCGCCGGAGAACTTTCCCTGGACTTCCAGGTCCTCGATGTGCGCGGCACCACCGATCAAACCCTGCTCATCTACACCGCTGAACCGAACTCCCGCTCCGCACAGGCCCTGGCCTTCCTCAGCGGATGGACCCAGACCACTCAGAAACAACCTGCGGCAAGCCCCACCTCGCACCACCCCGGGAGCTGACCGGACCGGAGCACTCCGGTCGGCCCAAGCCCCCACCCTGCACTCTCGCGTTGCTCCCAAGGTCGTTGATCTCAGTGCTGCGTGGTCGTCACGTGGTCAGCGGGCCGGGAGCGGGCCATGGCCAGTCCACCGAGTGCCAGGCTGCTCAGCCCCACCACCAGGGCTATGACGCCCCCGACAATTCCGTAGCCCGTGCCGGGTCCACCCTCGGCGGCGGCCACCACGTATCCGCCGAGGGCCACGCCGATCAGCCCCGCCACCAGGGCGATGGTGGCCCCGAGTCGCCCGGTGCCGGTACCGATGGCACTGCGGGGGCGGGCCAGGGCCAGTCCGCCGACGATCACGCCGGCCAGCGCCGCCAGTGCGCCAACGAGGCCCACGAGGCGCCCGGTGGTCAGGCCGTACGCATCGCTGGCGGCCCCTGATCCGTCTGCGGCTGCCGGTCCGCCGAGCCCGGTCCCTCCCAGCAGTACGACAAGCGCGATGCCTCCGACCAGGACGGCAGCGACGACCGTCAGCACCCGTCGGATTCCCGAAGAACGCATTTCCTCTCCCCTCTTTTCCGGCCCTGGCCTGTGAGCCGGCGCCCACAGGGGTGAAATCTCCATGCACGACCGCCCCCGAGGTTGGTGAAGGTGGTCGGCAGTGGTTCAGATCGTCGCGTCGGTTGGGCGGTCCTGGCCTCCGACGGCGGACGGCAGCGTGTATGCAATCGGGCGTAGCCGAGACCCGGGGTACCACGCCTGTCGTCGTAGGCGGTCGCGCCGCTGTGCGCAGTGATGGCCGTGCCTGCCGGCGGTAGGTTCACGGAATGGAACACCGAGCCGGGTCGCCGCCCCTGCGGATGGTGGCGCATGACGTGGTGCTCGCGCTCTTCATCACCGTGATGCAGGTGCAGGGCACGGTCGCCAAGGTCGCCATCGAGGGCGCGCCGCGGCCGCTCTCCGACTTCGGGAACCTCGGGTACGCGCTGCTGGTGGTGAGTGGTCTGGTTCTGGCCGTCCGCCGCCGGTGGCCGGTCGCCGTGTTCGTGACCGCCGCGCTCGCCAGCTTGGTGTACTACGGTCTCGACTTCCCGGACGCGCCCGGTTGGCTGGGGCTGTTCGTCGCCCTGTACACCCTCGCCGCCTACGGTGACGGGCGCCGGTCATTGGTGATCGCTGGTGTGGGTACGGCGGTGCTCGCCGTGGGGTGGTTGGTCGCGGCGGCGGACATCGAGCCGAGGGCGGCCATCGGTTGGGTGTTCTTCCGCATCGGCGCGTCGGTGATGAGCGCGGCGCTCGGCGAATCCGTCCGGTCCCGACGTGTCATCGCCGCCGACGCCCAGCGGCGTGCGGAACTGGCCGAACGCAGCCGTGAGGAGGCAGCGCGGGCACGGGTCGACGCCGAGCGTCTCCGGATCGCCCGGGAGGTGCACGACACCGTTGCGCACGCCATCGCGATCATCAACGTCCAGTCCGGGGTCACCGCGCACGTGTTGGACAAGAGGCCGGAGCAGGCCCGGGAGGCGTTGCGGGCCATCGAGCTGACCAGTGCCCGGGCGCTGCGGGAGATGCGGACCATTCTCGGCGTACTGCGTGATGACCGCGACGGTCGCGTGCCGCAGGGCGGCCTGGAGCAGGTCGACGAGCTTGCCGCCAAGGCGCGCGAGGCCGGACTCGACGTCACGCTTGAGGCGGCCTCGCCCGCCTCGCCGTTGTCGACCGCGGTGGACAGTGCTGCCTACCGAATCCTTCAGGAGGCGTTCACCAATGTGATCCGTCATGTCGGCCCGACCCGGGTGACGGTCGTGTTGAACCCCGGAGTCGACGTCTTGGAGATCCGAGTCACCGACGAGGGCCGCCGCACCCCATCCCCCGCCGGCAACGGTACGGACGCATCGGCCGAGCCCGGTCGGGGAATCGTGGGGATGCGTGAGCGCTGTCAGCTGCTCGGCGGGGAGCTCGACGCCGAGCCGACGCCGCGCGGAGGTTTCGAGGTCCGGGCCCGGTTGCCCCTAGCACCGGAGGGGTCACGCCGGTGAGCACGGCAGCTGCGCCACCGCAGATCAGGGTGCTGCTCGCCGACGACGAGAAGCTGGTGCGAGCCGGGTTCAAGCTGTTGCTCGACCTGGAAGACGACATCAGCATCGTCGGTGAAGCAACGAACGGTGCCGAAGCGGTGGAGGGTGCTCGCAGCGCCCGCCCGGACGTCCTCGTGATGGACATCCGGATGCCGAAGCTGGACGGCATCCAGGCCACGGCCCAGATCACCCGGATGCGCGGCCTGGAGCGGGTGCGGATTCTCATTCTCACCACCTACGACACCGACGCCAACGTCTTCGACGCGCTGAAGGCCGGTGCCAGCGGCTTTCTGCTCAAGGACGCCGGACCGGCCGAGCTCCTGCACGCCATCCGGGTGGTCGCCGCAGGGGAGGCGCTGCTCGCGCCGCGGATCACCCGACGTCTCATCGGTCAGTTCACGGCACGACGAACGGCGGCCGACTCAGGTCGGGCGCGGCTCGCGGTGCTCACCGACCGGGAGCGGGAGGTGCTGGCGCTGGTGGGGCTGGGTCTGAACAACGACGAGATCGGCGGCGAGTTGTTCCTCAGCCCGGCGACCGCGCGCACCCATGTCAGCCGTGCGATGGCGAAGCTGGGTGCCCGTGACCGGGCGCAGCTGGTTGTCATCGCCTATCAGACCGGGCTGGTCAGCCCCGACATGTGACCGTGTACCAGCGGCCGGGCGTGGGGGCGGACAGCCCAGTCGCCGGTCGGGGTGAGCGGGACGGCTCTTGACAGCTATAGAAGCATCTCAGTACGTCCTGGAATCGGACGGCCGGCTTGTCGCAGCGGGTGGTCTTGGCGGTACGGTCCGGGCGTGATCGGAGGGTTCGGTGAGCTGGGTCGCCAACGTGATGCTGTCGGTGAGCCTGGAGGACCGCCTTAACGCGGAGGCGTTCAGCGACTGGCTCGACAACGGGTGCCACTGTCGTGAACCAGGCATGGGACCGGGCGGCTGCGGTAGCCTGCGCCGCATCACCGGTGTGGACAACCAGTGGGGCGGACACAAGAACCCCGAATGTCAGGTGTACGCCGGTGCCCTCAACCACGCTGATCTCACTGCTGTTGTGGAGCATTTCGGCTCCGTGGCCTGGCGCAACCCCAATGCCGTGCAGCTGTTCGTGATGGACCAGGAGGAGTTCTTCTTCCGCGTCTGGATGATTCGCAAGGGCGCTCTGCGCCAGTGCGCCCCGTCGTCGCCGGACGAGGAGGACGACGAGTTCTGGCCCTCCCTAGCGTAGATCCCGAGAACAGCCGCTTCGGCGGCGTAGGCACAGCACAGCGTTGCTGAACCGTGCGGCTCCACCTCTGGTGATCGGTGTTTGCGCGGTGGGAAGGCGTACCGTGAAGCGGGCTCCCCGGCCCGGGTGGCCCTCGGCCTCGATCGTGCCGTGGTGGCTGGTGACGACCTCCTGGAGCAGGGCCAGTCCCAGGCCGAAGCGGCGGTCTCCGGAGCCCGCGCCGCGGTGGAATCGGTCGAAGATCCGTCGGGCGTCCGCCTGGTCGAAACCTTCCCCGGTGTCGGCGATCATGATTTCGGCGTAGTTGTCGGCGGCCCGCAGCGTCACGTCGATTCGGCCTCCTGCGGGGGTGTGGGCCAAGGCGTTCGCCAGCAGTTCGCCGGCGACCCGGCGCAGGGCCGATTCGACGCCGGGCACCGGCAGTGGGTCGCCGGGGGTGTCCAGGGTGAGGGCGACCTGGCGTTCGGCGGCGCGTTCGGTCTCGGCGGCGACCGTCGTGGCGACCAGCAAGGTGAGATCGACCGGCGGATCTGGTGCCCGGTTGTTGGGAGCGGCGGCGAGTCGGGCGGAGAGCAGCAGGTCGTCGACGATCTCGCCGAGTCGGCGGGTGGTGCCGATGAGTCGTTCCAGGTCGTCCAGGTTCGTGGCGGTGCCGTCGTAGCGGGCCCGTTGGGCGATCAACTGGGCTCTGGTGTGCACCTGGGCGATCGGGGTGCGCAGTTCGTGGCTGGCGTCCGCGACGAAGCGGCGTTGTCGGGTCAGGGCCTCCGCCAGTGGTGCGACGGCTCGACGGCCGACGAGCACCCCGGTCAGCATGGCGGCGAGCAGCCCGACCGTCGCCGCCAGGCTGAAGGCGAGCAGCAGGTGCCAGCGGTCGGACAGTTGGAACCGGGCGTCGAACACCGCCTGGACCACCTTGTCGCCTCGGGCCTCGGTGCGTACGTGGTAGGTCGTGCCGTTACGCGTGACCGTGGTGGTCTCGGTGGTTCGGGTGGCTGCCACGGTTTCCAGCGCACCGCTGAGCGGGAAGCCCGGTGGCGGCGGGTTGGTGCCGGTCCGCACGGTGGTGCCGTCGTACTGGAAGATCCAGCTACAGGCGGGTGGGCCGGCGATGGTGCCGTGTTCCGTGCCCCACGTCAGCTCACGCTGGATCTGCGCCTCCTGGCTTCGGACCAGGACCGCGTACGAGATGCCGCCGGCCAGCAGCAGTAGGGCACCGATGACCAGGCCGATGAGCAGGCCGATGCGGAGTCGGGCCCGTCGGACGATCGCCTGCTCGGCCGCCTCCATCACAGGGTTCCCAGGCGGTAGCCGAGGCCGTGCACGGTGCGGACCACCGCCCGGCCGAGTTTGCGTCGCAGGTAGTAGACGTAGGTGTCCACGATCGACGCCGAGGCGGCCTCGGCGAAGACCCGGCGGCGTAGCGTGGCCCGTGGATGTACGGTGTTCGGCCGGGCCGCCAGTACCCGCAGCAGCTCGAACTCGCGGGCGGACAGCGCCACCCGGGTGCGGTCGGCCAGTACGGCCTCACGCGGCACCAGGTCGAGCAGCCCGGCGCCGATGCGGAGGACCTCGGTCGGCTCGGGGGTGCGCCGACACAGGGCCCGGACCCGGGCGCTCAGTTCGTCCAGGTCGAAGGGTTTGACCAGGTAGTCGTCGGCGCCCGCGTCCAGCCCGGTGATCCGGTCGTCGACCGCGCCGAGCGCGGTGAGCATCAGGGTCCGGGCCGGGATCGCCCGGGCCCGTAACCGGGCTACCAGGTCCAGGCCGTCGAGCGCGGGCAGCATCCGGTCGATGACCATCACATCGTAGGGACGGGTCAGCCCTAGATGCAGCCCGCGCTGGCCGTCGGAGGCCCGGTCGACGAGGTGGCCTTCGTGGCCCAGCGTTTCGGTGAGTAACTCCGCGAGTTCCTCGTCGTCCTCGACCAGCAGCAGCCGGTTCGACTCTATGCCCTGCATCCGTTCACGATTGCATAGATCTACGTCGATGTAGTGAACGATACTTGCCTTATCAACTATTTGAATTTATCAGGGCAGGCGTACGTGCGGTACCGGATCGTCGAGCCTCCCGGCGTTCGATCCAGCTCAGCGTCGGGGTCGTCATCAGCGTGGTGACCAGCGCGACCAGTACCAACACGGTGAACAGGGCCGGGTTCACGATGCCCGCCTCCAACCCGACGTTCAGCGCGATGAGCTGCATCAGGCCGCGGGCGTTCATCAGCGCGCCGACCCGCAACGCGACACCCGACGGCTCCCGGCGGAGCCGGGCCGCTGCCCAGCAGGCACCGAACTTGCCGACGATCGCCGCCGTCACGCAGGCCACCGTGAAGAGCAGCACCGGCATGGAACCGAGCAGCCCGAATTCCGTACGCAGGCCGGAGTAGGTGAAGAACAACGGCAGGAACAGGGTCGCCGCGACCGGGGTGAGGGTGTCCACCACCTTGTCGGTGTTCTCGGTACGGGGCATCACCACGCCGACCGCGAAGGCGCCGAAGACCGCGTACAGCCCGATCTCGTCGGTGTACCAGGCGACCAGGAAAAGCAGGGCGACCGTGCCGAGCAGCCGGGCGCGGTCGTTGAGGCCGCGGTGGGTCATCAGGGCGGTGGCGACCCCACGCCCGCCGAGCCAGAGCAGCAGTCCGAAGATCAGCGCTCCGCCCGCGGTGATGATCGCGGGACCGGCCCGCCCGGAGGCGAAGGCCAGCACGACGGCCAGCATGATCCAGGCGACCATGTCGTCGATCGCGCCACTGGCCAGGGAGAGGGTGCCGTGCCGGGTGCCGGCGTCCCCGCGTTCGGTGATGATCCGGGCCAGCATCGGGAACGCGGTGATGGCCAGGGCGACGCCGACGAACGCGGCCGAGACCCCGAGGGATGCTCCGTCGGCCCGGATCGGCACGGCGTCGGCTGTCACCAGGACCAGCAGCACCCCCAGCAGCAGCGGCGCGGTGACCCCGGCCAGTGAGATCACTCCGGCGGTGCCGGCCAGCCCGGTGACCCGATGGGTGCTGAACGCGTACCCGGCCTGGAACATGAACAGCACCAGGCCGACCTGGCCCACGACATAGAGGATCGGCAGCAGGGGGGCCGGGAACAGGGCGTTCTGCACCTCCGGCAGGAGGAGCCCGAGCAGCGATGGGCCGAGTAGCACCCCGGCCAGCATCTCGCTGACCACGGCGGGCTGGCCCGCCTTGCCCAGCAGCCAGGCGACCCCCTTGCAGAAGATCAGGATCACGGTGACCGCGATGAAGAACCGTGGCGCCAGCTCCGTTGGGGTCATCGGACCGCCTCCTCGAAGTAGGTGGTGCACAACTGCTTCCGTCGGGCATCGACGACCATCCAGGTGCCGAACGCCAGTTGCCGGACACTGCGACCCACGTCGGCCCACCGGTCCCGCTGCCGCATGGCGGCCAGCCGAAGGCGCCCCGGCCCGGTGAGTCCGACCGGGGTCAGATACGCCGGACCTCGGCTGGGCAGCGACCGGGTATGCGAGGCCGAGGAGGCCAGGAGGTGGCGGCGCAGCACCTCGCGGGTCGCGGCCCGCATCATCACCGGCGCGACACCACGCGCCGGACAGGCCCGGTTCGCGGTGATCCCGTACGGGATGAAGTGCGCGTCGGCGCGCTTGAGCGTCAGCCACCGGTCCGGGGCGAATCGGTCGTCGCCGGCGGCCCCGCCGCGGTGGAACGCCAGGTAGTTGAAGAGCAGTACCGTTCCGGCCGGAAGGGTCACCCCGGTGGGCAGGGTGATCGGCGCCGAGGTGATCCGGTGCGCGATGCCGAAGAGCGGATGCACCCGCAGGGTCTCGTCGATCACCCGGTCCAGCGCGTCGTCATCGTCGACTCCCCGCTGAAGGTCGGGATGGGTGGCGAAGGCCAGCAGCACGTGCGCCATCGCCTCGGACATCTGCACTACCGCCGTGGTGAAGAAGGCGCCGTGCAGGTACCAGGCCGTCTCCTGGGTGGTGAACGGCTGCGGCAGGGTCACCGGACAGGTCCCCGCCTGAATTCGGTCATACAGATACCTGGTCAGCCGGTTGCGTCGCCGCATGTGCCGCAGGCCGGTGCACTTCAGCGCGCTGGCCACGTCGTCGGCGTTGGCGACGATCAACGCCCGGGCGTCCGGCGGACACGCCTCGCCGAAGACGAGTTCGTAGTAGACCTCGGCCCAGACCGGCATCATCAGATCGCGCAGCCGTACGTGGCTGATCCGGTCGGTCGGTAACCGGTCGAGCACCCGCCGGGTGGCGGCGGTCGCCAGGTCGTCGCAGCGCTGGCGGCGTACCGCGAGCACCCGCCGGGTCGTGGCGGCCACCGTCCGGTAGCGCTGCCCCGGCTCCAGATGTTCCTGGTGCATGTGCGGTCCGGGCGCCAGCCAGTACCAGAACAGGTCCGACAAGCCGGCACCCCGGCTGCGGCCGTCCGCCGCCGGATCCGAGTACACCCGCTCGAAATGCTCCATGCCGACGGTGGGGCCCGGCACCGGCACGCCTTCGCCGCCGTTGATTGTGACGAACACCCACTCCCGCAGTCGGACCACCGTCGGAGGCAGCCAGTACGGGACGGTCCACGCCACGCCGATCCCTGCCAGGACGATCAGGACGGTCGAGGTGCTCATCGGCGTGCCTCCGGGGCGACCAGGTCACCGCGCAGGTCGGCCGGCCCGGTGGCACCGGCCAGTGCCATTGCCCGGTCGAGGTCGGCGTGGAGCAGGTCGAGCATGTGGCGTACCCCGGGGGCGCCGCCCACCGCCAGCCCCCAGAGCACCGGGCGGCCGACCAGCACCGCGGTCGCGCCGAGCGCCAGCGCCACCAGGATGTCGGTCCCCCGACGGATACCGCCGTCGAGCAGCACCGGCAGCCGCCCCGCTACGGCCTCGACGACTGCGGGCAACGCGTCCAGGGTGGCGAGGGTCCCGTCGAGTTGCCGGCCGCCGTGGTTGGAGACCAGCACACCGTCGACGCCGTGCGAGACGGCCAGCGCCGCATCCGCGGGATGCAGCACCCCCTTCAGCAGGATCGGCAGCGCGGTGACCTCCCGCAGCCAGGCGATCCGTGCCCAGTCCAGCCCGGCGTCCATCTCTATGTCGCGCACCCGGCCGCTCGGGTCGCGCATGTTCTCGCAGACCAGCCCGGGCGGCAGGTCGACGAAACGGTGCCGCAGATCGCGTTCCCGTCGACCGAACACGGGCGAGTCGACCGTGACCACCAGGGCGGTGCAGCCGGCTGCCTCCGCCCGCCGCACCACGGAGGCGGTGAAATCGAGGTCTGGCTGCGGGTAGAGCTGGAACCACAGCGGCCCGCCGGCGGCAGCGATCTCCTCGACCGGCCGGGTGGCCGCCATGCTGACCACCATGATCGTGCCGGCCTCGGCGGCGGCGCGTGCGGTGGCCACCTCCCCCGCCGGGTGGGCCAGCCGGTGGAAGGCGGTCGGCGCTATCAGCACCGGCATCGAGATCCGACTGCCTAGCAGCGAGATCCGCAGGTCACGCGCGCCCACCCCGCGCAGGACGCGGGGCACCACACAGCGCCGGGCGAAGGCCGCTTCGTTGGCGCGGACCGTACGCTCCTGCTCGGCCCCACCGGCGAAGAAGTCCCAGTGCACCGGGTCCAGGCGACGCCGCGCGTCATCGGCCAACTCGGCCAGGTTCAGCGCTGCGCCCTCCAGCAGCGGCATCTCAACCCTCGACACTGCTCAGGCAGCGGTCGAGGAAGGCGGTCAGCGGCGCGACATGGATCTCCGGCCGGTCCCACCGGTTCTCCAGGTTCTCCGCCAGGTGGTGGGTGGCGACGACCTGGCCCGCCCGGTGGTGACGGACGACCGGATGCAGGTAGGCGGCGTCGTGGGCCTGGCCGACGACATCCTGCGCGACCCGGCTGACGGTGACGTCGAACGGATCCACCTGGTCGTGGGCGGGGCCGTACTCCAGCGTGACGACGAAGGCGTGCGCGTAGTCGTGGTCTGCGGTACGCAGGCCGGTGTGGGTGAAGTATTCGACCGGCACCTCCTCGTGGTAGCGCGCGTCGGATCCGGCCACCGTGACCACGTCACCGAGGAAGCCGAACTGCTGCCACAGGGCGGAGGTGCGGTTGACCCGCGCGACGATGGCGTCGGCGATCGACTGCCCGGTGGCGTCCAGCTTCTCCGCCGGCCACGGCGTGTCGTGGTGGCGGGTGTGGAGAACCCGGTGCAGGGCCCGTACGGCGTACCGGAAACCGTGGATGAATCCGCTGGTGGAACGCTTGAAGTCCCGTTCCTGGGTTATCGTGCCGGCGAAGTAGAGGCCGGGGACGTTCACCGATTCCCACTCCGGGGTCTGTGCCGGAAAGCGGTCCCTGATCGCGAGTGCCGGACGGCAGGTGTCGTCGAAGATCGAGGCGTCGAAGGCGAACCCGGTGCAGGCCAGCACCCGGTCGTACCACAGTTCCTTGACCACCTCGTCCGCGCGGGAGAACGAGAAGGTCACCTTGAAACCGGTGCCGTCGCGCTCGATGCGTTTGACGTCGCCGTCCAGGATCGCGTTGGCCGACTTCAGTTGGTACGTGTCCAGGAAGTTGTTGTTCACCGCCCGCAGGTGCCCCACGTAGTGGGTGCGCCAGGCCATCCGGATCGAACTGGGTCCCGCGATGTGGATCAGGGTGGTGGTCTCCATCAGGTTGTCCGCGGTCTCGAACGCGGAGTTCCCCTTGCCGATGATCAACACTTTCTGGTCGAGATAGTCGCGCGGGTCGACGGACATCTCCGCGTACTGTTCGGCAAGCTCCAGCCCGGGAATCTGCGGCCGGTACGGCTTGGAGACCCCGGTGGCGACGATGAGCCGGCGCGCCCGGAAGACCTCCTCCCCCGCCCGGACCTCGAACACTCCATCGGCCTTGCGCACCGAGGTCACCCGGGAGTTGTACCGAACCCGCACCCCCGTCTTGGCGGCGAAGTCCGCCAGATAGCGGACCATCACCTCGGCCTCCGGGAAGTACCGTTCGGTGTAGCTGGTGAACCGCAGCGCCGGGTCGTCGCTGAGCAGCGAGTTCCAGTCCAGCCGCAGGTTGAGCTCGGGGTCCTCCGAGCCGGTGTGCGGCTTGTTGATGGAGATCAGTTGCCGGTGGCGGGGAAAGGTCGCGAAGAAGGCCCCGGGGATCTCCGCCTGTTCCAGGACCAGATAGTCACCCCTGCCATCGGCCTCCAGCAGAGCGGCCAGTTGCAGGCCGGCCGGCCCGGCCCCGACGATCAGGTAGTCAAGCGTCATTGCACCCACCCCTCAGGAAAGACGAACGGAGAAATCTGCGACGACCTCGGCGGCGCGCCGCACGTCATCGCTCAACGGCCGGTCCGGATCGATCACGGGTACGGCTGCGGCCAGCGCGGCCAGGATCTCGGCGCAACCGGACGCGGTCGGCGTCCGCGCACCGACGTATGCGGCCTGACGCAGCCCCACCGCCAGCGACCCGACGATGAGGTGCAGCAGCCGGGCCTGGTCCAGCGCCCGCAGCGCGGCCTGGGTGCCGAGCGGGATGACATCCTGGTTGTGCAGGTTGGTCGGCACGCTCTGCATGCTCGCGGGCATGGTGTCCCGGCGGATCTCGGTGATCAGGGCGGTCGCCGCCAGTTGCACGCCCTGTAGCCCGTGCTGCTGTCCCGGGCCGGCGGCCAGCATCGGCGGCAGGCCGCCGTTGCGGTTCGGGTCGACGAGCAGATCCAGTTGCCGTTCGGCCAGGTTGCCCACCTGCGCCACGACCATCGACAGCAGGTCGGCGGCGAACGCCGCCGGCTGTCCGAAGAAGTTGCCGCCGTGTACGACGAGGTCCTCGTCGGGAAAGAACAAGGGATTGTCGGTGACGCCGCCGAGGTCGGCCGCGATGACGGCGTCGACGTAGCGCAGGGCGTCCTCGGCCGCGCCGAGCAGCTGCGGTGAACAGCGGATACTGTACGGCTCCTGAAGTGGGCGTTTGCCGGACGGCACGAGCCCGGCACTGATCCGCCGCATGTGGACGCCCACACCGATCGCCCCCGGATGGCCGTACGCCTGAAGCAGTCGGGCATCGAGGAACTGCGGGTCACTGCCGAGCAGGTCGGCCAGCAGGCAGGTGAGCACCTGAACACCCCGGTGCGCGGCGCGGACCTCCTCCAGCGCGAGTGCGGTCGCCGCGGTGGTCAGCGAGGTGCCGTTGACCAGGGCCAGGGCGTCCCGCCCGTCCAGCGGCAACGGCTCCAGACCGGCCCGGGCGAGCGCCTCGGCCGCGGGCAGCCGTACCCCGTCCAGATAGGCGTGGCCCCGGCCCCGTAACGCCTGAGCGGCCGCGCCGAGCGGAATCAGGTCACCGCTGGCCCCGACCGAACCCAACCGGGGCACCGCCGGCACGAAGGTGGTCGCCAGCATCGCCGCGAGAGCGTCGATGACGTGCGGGGACACCCCCGACGCGCCCCGGGCCAGCGATCCGGCCCGCAGCAGCAGGGTCGCCCGGACCACCTCCGCATCCAGCTCCGGGCCCTGACCGGCACCTAGGTGGGCGAGGGTGTTGTCGGCCTGGTCCCGCAGGTCGGCGCGGCCCGCGTACCCCACCAGGGCACCGAAACCGGTGGTGGCGCCGTACACCGCGCGGTCGTCGCCGAGCACCTCGGACAGGAAGGTACGGCCGGCCGCGACCCGGTCCCGAAGCTGGGGTCCGATCACGATTTTCACTGGGTCGCGGGCGGCGCGCAGATCGGCGATCCGCAGCGGGACCGCGAGGTCCACCTCTGTCGTCATGCGAACGCACCCTAGAGACGAATTCTCAGAACCCTTTGAAATCGGATCGATAGGTTGCGCCGCATGACGCTCGATTACCTGATCATTGGAGCCGGACCGGCCGGGCTACAGCTCGCTCACCTGCTTGAGCGCGACGGCCACGACTATCTGGTCCTGGAGGCCGGCCCGGCACCGGGCACGTTCTTCACCCGCTATCCCCGGCACCGACAACTCATTTCGATCAACAAGGTCTGGACCGGTTCCGACGATCCGGAATTCAACCTGCGCGCGGACTGGAACTCGCTACTCACCGACGATCCGGCACTGCTGTTCAAGAACTACAGCCGGCGGTACTTCCCGGACGCCGCAGACCTGGTGCGCTACCTGGCCGACTTCGCCCGCGACCTGCCGATCAGGTACGACACCCGGGTCACCCGGATCGCGCGCGACGGCGACCTGTTCACCGTCCATGCCGGCGACGGCACCATCACGGCCCGCCGGGTGGTCGTCGCCACCGGCGTGTCCCAGCTGTACGTCCCGCCGATCGAGGGCGCCGAACTCGCCGAACGGTACGACACCGTCAGCGTCGACCCGGAGGACTTCACCAACCAGCGGGTCCTCATCATCGGCAAGGGCAACTCGGCCTTCGAGACCGCCGACGCACTCGTCGAGACCGCCGCCGTCATCCATGTCGCCGGTCCACACTCGATCAAGCTGGCGTGGCAGTCGCACTATGTCGGGCACCTGCGCGCGGTGAACAACAACTTCCTCGACACGTATCAGCTCAAGTCGCAGAACGCGGTCCTCGACGGCACCGTGGAGCGGATCGCGCGGCGCGACGACGGCGGCTACCGAATCGACTTCCGGTACGCCCGCACCGTCGAGTCGATCCGGCAGATCGACTACGACCGGGTCATCCTCTGCACCGGATTCCGGTTCGACGCCGGCATCTTCGACCCCTCCGCCCGGCCACGGCTGGTCATCAACGACCGCTTCCCGGAGCAGACCTCGGCGTACGAGGCGGTGAACGTACCCGGCCTGTACTTCGCCGGCACCCTCACCCAGCAGCGCGACTTCAAGCGCTCCACCAGCGGATTCATCCACGGTTTCCGGTACGGGGTACGGGCCCTGCACCGGATTCTCCACGCCCGCCACCACGACACCCCCTGGCCGGCCACGGCATTGGAGAGCACCCCGGAGGCGATCGCCGACGCGTTCATCGCCCGGATCAACCGCACCTCGGCGCTGTGGCAACAGTTCGCCGTCCTCGGCGACGTCGTCGTCATCTCCGGCGACACTGCGCGGTATCACGAGGAGGTACCGGTCGGTTACCTGCACGACGGCGGCCTGGGTCCGGAACCGTTCGCCTTCGTGATCACGTTGGAGTACGGCCCGGACCACGACCAGGTCGACCCCTTCGACATCACCGTGCCCCGGATCGCCGAGAACGACGCCGCGCACGCCCACGACGCCAGCTACCTGCACCCGGTCGTACGGGTCCACCGCGGCGGTCAGGTCGTCGCCACCCACCACCTGGCGGAGAACCTCGAGAACCACTGGAATCTGCCGGACGTGCACCACCAGCCGCTGGTGCTCTTCATCAAAGGCGTACTCTCCGATGCCGGTTGAGGTCTGGCCGCAGCCGGTGTTGGACCTGCTCGCCGCCGGTGACGACCGGCCCGTCTTCGAAGCGGGCGACCGGACCGTCACCGCAGCGCAGATGCACCGGCTGGTCCGTCGCATCGCCGCCGGGCTGCGCGCTGCCGGGGCCGGCCCCGGCATCGGGGTGGCCCTGCGGCTCGGCGTCACCGCGGAGGCCTTCGCGGCGATCATCGCGGCCTTCGCGGTCGGTGCCCGGGTCTCCGGGATCCGCCCCGACCTGACACCGGCCCACCACGCCTGGCAACCCGGCGAGAACACCCTGCTGGTCGACGACGCCCGGGTCGCCGACCTGGCCCGCACCCCCGACGACGGAAACCCGCTGATCGCCGCCGGCCGCCCGGACGAGGTCGCCCGGATCGTCTGGACCAGCGGCAGCACCGGCAACCCCAAGGGCTGCGCGCAGACGTACGCGGCGATGAGCGCGGCCTGGGCGCCGTACCCGGACCGGTGGCCCCCGCCGATCGCCGACCTGGCCACCCGGCTCCAGCGGTATCTGGTCTTCGGTTCGCTGAACAGCCAGGTGATGCTGGAGTACGGCATCCTCACCCTGGCCGCGGGCGGCACCCTGGTCGCGGCCCGGCCCCCGGGTTTCCCCGGCATGGTCGCCCGACATCGGGCGACCGCGAGCGTGATCACCGTGGGCAAGCTGTACCAACTCGTGCACGACCAGCGCACCGATCCGGTCGACCTGAGCAGCCTGCGGGCCCTGGTGGTCTCCGGCAGCCCGCTCGCACCGGGCCGGCTCGCCGAGGCCCTCGACGTACTCGGCCCGGTGATCTTCCACGGCTACGGCCAGACCGAAACCGGCATGATCACGATGGTGACGCCGACCGAGATGCTGTCCTCCCCGGCCGCACTCGCCTCGGTCGGCCGCCCACCCCCGGTCACCGAACTGTCCATCCGAGACGCCGACGGCCGACCCGCCACCGAGGGAGAACTCTTCGTGCGGACACCCGCGCAGGCCACCGCCTACTGGACGGACCCGGTCGAAACCGCCGAGGTCTTCCTCGACGGCTGGGTGCGCACCCGTGACCTGGCCCGGCTGGACGACGACGGCTACCTGCACCTGCTCGGCCGGACCCGGGAGGTCATCATCGTGCACGCCAACCTGGTGTACGCCGGTCCCATCGAGCGAGTGCTCGCCGCTGACCCCACGGTCGCCGAGGCCTACGTCGTCGGCCGCCCCGATGACGCCACCGGGGAAGCGGTGCACGCCTACGTGGTGCCGGCTGCCGGTCACACACCGGATGCCGGACGGCTGCGTGCCCTGGTAGCGGCGGCACTGGGAGCGCCGTCGGCTCCGCAGACGATCCAGTCGATCGATCGAGTTCCGGTGGGACCGAATGGTAAGCCGGACAAGCGCGCCCTGGCACGCATGACGAACAGATGACCAGCTTGATGGTGCCTTGAGACGTGTCGGCGTCCATCACCCACAAGACGCGCCAGCGAAGACCGCCGGGCGGCAGGCGGGATCCGGTGGCTGTCTTGCGCCCGTGTAGGCGCGGTCGCACGCGGGTCAGTCGTCGAAGACCAGCCGCCGGGCCTCGCTCAACTCCATCAGCCGCCCGTCGCCGACGTGCTTGGCGAAGGCATCGCCCACGGCAGCGACACCGCGGGCGGTGATCCGATCCACGTCGCCCCGCTCCGCCGGGGGCAACGGCGCGCCCGCACCCGTCCGGACAGCCTGGGCGGCACCGGACAGCAGCGCCGCGCGTTCTTGGTCGCCGAGCAGCGAGTAGGTGCCTGCGACACCCTCGAGGGACAGCGCGATGGTCCGCGGGTCACCGGTCCCCCACGCCGCCACACTGCCCTCACGGTGCAGGCGCAGCGCGGTCTCGGCGTCTCCGCGCTGCTCGGCGACGAGCCGGCGCACCCCGCATACCCTGGGTCAACAGGGCAAACCGGTCCTCCAGCCGGGCCGCCAGGCACTGGTGAGCCAGTTCTCACGGGCGGTCGTACGCACCCCCAGCGCGATGGCGACCTGATCGGCGACTGCGGAGAACGGGTCCGGCTCGTCCGGGCCGGCGGCGACGATGGACAGTTCCACCAGCCACACCCCGTCCGGGTACTGACCGGCGACCTGCCGGGCGGCGGCCAGCGCGAGACTGGTCTTGCCGACCCCGCCGATGCCGTGCAGCGTCACCAGACGGCTGGCCTCCAGCAGGGCCCGTACCTGCACCACCGCGGCGTCGCGGCCGATCAGGCCGCTGACCGGCGCGGGCAGGTTGGTCACCGGAGGCGCGGCGGTGGTGATCGGGGTGGGCGACGGCGCCAGCACCGGGTCGCGTTCGAGGATCGACCGCCGCAGCGTGACCAGTTCGGCGCCCGGCTCCACTCCGAGCTCCTCGGCCAGCAGCTGCCGACCGCGCACACAGCACCCCCGCTGCGCCGGCGGCTACGGCCCTGGCTGCGGAGACTTCCGAACAGTCAGATGAGTCCCTGAACGAGCATGGCTTCGGCGACCCGGAGGAAGCCGTTGATGTTCGCCCCGGCCATGTAGTTGCCGGGCATCCCGTACTCCTCCGCGGTCTCGAAGCAGCGGGCGTGGATGTCCTGCATGATCTGCTGGAGCCGCTGCTCGGAGTAGGTGAACGTCCATGAGTCGCGGCTGGCGTTCTGCTGCATCTCCAAAGCGCTGGCGGCCACGCCGCCGGCATTGGCGGCCTTGCCCGGCGCGAAACGCACACCGGCCTCGGTGAAAACCCGGATGCCGTCCGGCGTCGTCGGCATGTTCGCGCCCTCCACCACCGCGATGCAGCCATTCGCGACCAGGGCGGCGGCGTCCGCGCCACTGACCTCGTTCTGCGTGGCGCAGGGTAGGGCGACCTCACAGGGCACCTCCCACACTCTGCGCCCGGGTACGAAGGTCGCGTGTCGTCGGGCCTCGGCGTAGTCCCTGATCGGGCCGCGCTGCACCTCCTTGATCTGCTTGAGCACCTCGACGTCGATGCCCTTCTCATCCACCACGTAACCGGAGGAGTCCGCGCACGCCACCGCCACGCCGCCGAGCTGCTGAACCTTCTCGATGGCGTAGATCGCCACATTGCCGGATCCGGAGACCACCACCCGCTTGCCGTCGAGCCCGCTCCCGGCGGCACGCAACATCTCCTCGGCGAAGAACACGCAGCCGTACCCGGTGGCCTCCCGACGCACCTGGGCGCCGCCGTACGCGAGCCCCTTGCCGGTCAGCACCCCGGACTCGTACCGGTTGGTGATGCGCTTGTACTGGCCGAACAGGTAGCCGATCTCGCGTGCGCCTACCCCGATGTCACCGGCCGGCACGTCGGTGTACTCGCCGATGTGCCGGTACAACTCGGTCATGAAGCTCTGGCAGAAGCGCATCACCTCGCGATCCGAGCGACCCTTGGGATCGAAGTCCGCGCCGCCCTTGCCACCACCGATCGGCATACCGGTCAGAGCGTTTTTGAAGATCTGCTCGAAGCCGAGGAACTTCACGATGCCCAGATACACCGACGGATGGAACCGCAGGCCGCCCTTGTACGGGCCCAGGACACTGTTGTACTCCACCCGGAAACCGCGGTTGACGTGCACCTCGCCACGGTCGTCCTCCCACGGCACCCGGAAGATCACCTGCCGCTCCGGTTCGCAGATCCGCTCGATGATCTTCGCCTCGTGGTACTCCGGGTGCCGGACGAGCGCTGGACGAATGCTGTCCAGCACCTCACGCACCGCCTGGTGGAACTCCGCCTCGCCGGGGTTGCGTCGGATCACACCGGTCAGAACGGCCTCGAACTTCTCATGCGTCAACAAAAAGCCCTCCGGGCATGCCTTGCTATGCGACCTCGCGCCACAGACATCGGACGGGGCCCACACGGCAGTCGCCCACACCGTCGTGGGCCCTGGTCTCGGTTACAGGATATGGGCGTCGAGATCCACAGCGCCGCGCATGCCCCCATATCTTGGCAGGTAGCACGGCAGGTGCCCTCCGACGAGAGCCCGAAACAAATCCGGCAGCGGCGCCGGTGATGGTGGTGGCATACGGTCATCGGGCGTCAGTGGCGGACGAGGTGGCCGGGCCAGCGACCCCCGGGTGCAATGCCTCAGATCAGCAGCAGGGTCTTCCCCACGGCAGTACGGTTCTCGACTGCGGCGTGCGCTTCAGCGGCACGCTCCAACGGAAAGGTCTGCCCGATGATCGGCCGGACGGCTCCCTCTGCCGTCTGCGGCATCATCCGCGCTGCCCATCGCCGCAGATGCGGTCCGAAGTCAAAGAGCTGTTCAATGCCGATCACCGTCACGCCCTTGTGGCTTGCCTTCACAGGGTCGATGACTGTGGCCTCACCACTGGCGGCGCCGTGCACCGAGAAGCGGCCGCCGCGGGCCGTCACATCGAACGCGGCCCGCCCGATCTCGCCGCCGACACCGTCGAACACCACATCCGGTCCCGCGCCACCGGTCGCCTCAAGCACCCGCGTGGTCCAGCCCGGTTCGGAGTAGTCGACCACCGCATCGGCACCCAGGTCCCGGACCACATCGAGCTTCCGCGATCCGCGAGCGGCTCCGACGACCTGTGCGCCTGCAGCACGGGCGAGCTGGCGGGCTGTGCGCCGCCGAAGCTGCAGGTTCGGCGACCGGGGTCAGCTCGGGCTGCGGCCAACGCACGGTCAACCCGAGGGGTGAGCAGATCAAGGTCACTCCCCGTGGCCGTTCCGCGCCACGGCTCAGTTGTCGTGTCGTGAAATGAACGCAGTCCGGGATAGCCTTGGCGTATATGGCTACCTATCGCAGCGCCTCAGTGCTTCTTTCCTCGGACGGCACCAGGACCCCCGGCACCGCCGCACTCTTCGCCGAGCCCGCCCGTAAGGGTGGGATCCCGCCGTGGGCAGGTGACTTCCGACCCGCCAACAGCGCCGGCAACGGCCCCAAGAACGCGGTCGGGAAGACCTTCACGTTGGAGTTGCCCGACGGCAGCACCGGCAAGGTCGTGGTCCAGGGCCTCAAGCGTGGGAAGGGCGGCGTCGTGCTGGCGTTGATGGGCGAGGACGCGCCCCCCTTCTGATCAGGAACTGATCTACGGGGCCACCGCCCATGCCTGCCGATCACCCGTCCGGTGGCGGCGGCCGTCCTGGCCGCCACCACCGCCGCGGTCCTGCTCGGCCTCGCCCAAGCTCCTGTTCGACGCGCTGCCCTGGCTGCGGGATAGGGGAATCTGATGGATCGAGCCACAGTGACCGAGTTCCAACAAGCGGACGGTGTCCGAGACTGGCGCGTCTGGACACCGGCGCGAGCGCCTGGTTCGACGCGCCGCAACCGCATTCATGTCGACCTCTTCGTCCGTACGACCAGGCCCAAGCCCGCATCGACGCGGCTGTGGCCGCCGGAGGACGGATCGTCACCGAGAACGCTCCTCGTCGAACCCTCATCGACCCGGAAGGCAACGAGGTGGACATCGTCACGTTCCACCAGGCGTAGCCGGGCGCTTCTGGCAGAGCGGGCGGGTCACGGGACATCGCGCACAGGTCCAGCGCTGTGGGGCCGCCGCACCTCATCCTGATCGCGCCGTCGTCAACCTGCTGGACCTGATCGTGGTCACGGCATCAGATGGACGCGGATCCGTCTGGCCGTAACCGCCGCATCCTCCAGGACGGCCAGACGGGGCTCGGCGGATTCGAGCAGGTGTGGATGACGCAGCAGTGCCAGTGGCGACAGACGCCGGTCCGTCAGCACCTCGTCGATCATCAACCGGTCGCCGCCACAGACCAGGGCACTGATCGCATCGTGCGGATCGGCGACAACACCGGGCGCATGAGGCAACATGATCCGCGCGGCGATGTCCGCAGCCCGCGAAGTGGCAGCCTGGGCCTGGTTGGCTCGGCGACGCGCGTAGCGCTGCTGCGAGGATCCGCCGGCCGCGGTGCGACCCTGCACGTAGAAGCGCTCGACCTTGGAGACAGTGATCGTCGTACCGTCCACGACACCGGCGGCAACCGCGCCCTTACGGGCCAACAGCACGGCGATCCGGGGCGGTCGGATGATGCGCGCCAACAGCGTGTCGACATCCTTCACGTCGGCAAGCCCCGGCGGCGGATACAGCGTGGCGGTATCACCGTTGCTCACGCCAGTCACCACCAGGCCCTGCTCGGTGGCACCGTCGTGGCGGCCGTAGAAGCCGTCGAGCCAACCACGAATCCGCTCCGGCGAGATCTCCACCCACCGCCCCCCACCCGCGGCGGGTCGCGCCTTCACCACGTGAACACCACCCATCGGGAACGGCCAGCCTGCACCCACCATGCTCACATGAAGCGGGTCGCGCCATCGAACACAGCCCAACTGATGCCCGGTTCTGCCGGTGAGCGGTCACCCGATCTTGTGCGCGGGAATCCGCACACATCGTTGGCGTGGGGTGACACCCGGCCGGACTATGATGCGTCGCGATGATCCCGGGCGGGTACCTGCGTTGGCTTCCGGTCATGGTGACTGCCGTGGCTCTCGTCATGGCCGGCCTGGTCGGCAGGCGTCACCTCGTGGCCTGTTACCGGCAGCGCGGCGTCCCAGCGGAGTTGGCGGTCCGGCGGGCCTTGGCCACGACGGT
The DNA here is from genome assembly GCF_049844505.1 of Micromonospora sp. DT229. Taxonomy (NCBI): domain Bacteria; kingdom Bacillati; phylum Actinomycetota; class Actinomycetes; order Micromonosporales; family Micromonosporaceae; genus Micromonospora; species Micromonospora sp. DT229. The sequence continues at coordinate 124,649 of NZ_JBNCLD010000017.1, forward strand.
CATGGCGGTCTGGACGCTGCCGTGGCTGATGGTGGTCCTCACCCCACTCGACGCACCCCGAGAGGTTCGGCTGGTGCCGCTGCGTGACCTTGTGGAGATCCTCGCCGGCCATCCGCTGACCGCGTTCTTCCAGATCGTGGGCAATCTACTGGTGTTCGCGGCGGTGGGGTTCGGTCTGGGCATGGGGTGGCAGGTCCGGTTCGCACATGTGGTCGTAGCGGTTGCAGGCATGTCGACCGCGGTGGAAGCCCTGCAGTACGCCCTCGCGCTCGGACGCGTCTCATCGATCGACGACGTGCTGTTGAACGCGACGGGTGCAGGCCTGGCCGTCCTCGCGGCACGTCGGCTGCCCGTTCCCGACCGCCTGCTGTCACCACCGTCGCGATGAGCCTCTCCCGGTCACGGAGCCGGACACCCACCACGGCTTCCCGGTCGCTGATGGTCACTGCCGCGAGGAGGTCTGGTTCCACTTCCACGATGGCGACGACCCGGAGTTTGAGGCGGCCGACGTCCTGGAATTCATCGCGCGTCGTGGACTCAGGTTGTAGCGGCCAGGCCATCCGCTCCTGCCGCGATCCGAGCTTGTCTTGACGAGGAGTTGCCCCGGCTGGTCGACGTCGCTTTACGGCATCCCGCCGCCGTCGCTCGAGACGCCTGCGTTATAGCCTTGGTTGTCGTCTCCGCCGTATCCCTTGCCGCGGATATTGCCCCTCTGTCGGTGACGCTGGTCGCGTCCGCTCCGGCGGACGGCGCGGCGAGCTGCCCTCAGCGTTCGATCGGACCTATCCGCGTTTGCCCGTTGTCGGAGAAACACCGAATGAAAACATCCCCTCGCTACGGCTGCTGTACCTGGCGGCCTGCCGCGACCACCAGGCCGACACGCTGCTGCTCGTCGGCGGGGTCGCCGCCAACAGCCGGGTAGGGCACCTCGCCGAACACCGCTGCGCCGCCGCCGGAGTGCGGCTGGGCGTACCGTCACCACGGCTCTGCACCGACAACGGCGCCATGATCGCCGCCGTCGGCGACCTCCTCGTCCGCGCCGACGTCACACCGGACCGACTCGACCTCGGCGCGGCCCCGTCCGCCGTCCTGCACGGCGCGCTCCTGCACGGCCTGCGGCGCTGACGCAGGGGCGCCTGTCCGGGTGTACCTGTCGTGCTCATCGGCGCTGGCGCCCGGCCTGCCTTCTTGCTCGCGGCATCAAGGGCGCTATCCCAGGAAGCAGGCGTCCACGAGGTGCGGTGACACGTCGGCGAGCGTTGACGGCTGCCAGCGGGGGCGGCGGTCCTTGTCGATGATCTGGGCGCGGATGCCCTCGGCCAGGTCGGGCAGGCGCAGCATCGCGGCGGACAGCCGATACTCCTGCGCCAGCGCCGCCGGCAGGTCGGGCAGGCGCGCGGCGCTGCGCAGCGAACGGAGCGTGACGGCCAGCGCGGTGGGTGACCGGGTGGCGATCACCTTGGCGGCGGCTCGTGCGTCGGGCGAGCCGTGGCGGGCAAGCCGCTCGACGATCTCCTCGACCGACTCCCCCGCGTAGCACTCGTCGATCCAGTGTCGGGCGGCGACGAGTTCGGCCGGGGGCGGGGGGGTGGCGAACGAGGCGACGGCGCTGGCGGCGTCCCGACGGGCCAGCGCGAGCCTCAGGTACGGGAGCCGCTCGGTGGGGATGTAGTGATCGGCCAGGCCGACGGCGATGGCGTCGGCGGCACCGATGGGGGTGCCGGTCAGGGCGAGGTGGGTGCCGAGTTGGCCGGGTGCGTGGGAGAGCAGCCACGAGCCGCCGACGTCGGGGTGGAAACCGATGCCCACCTCCGGCATCGCGAGCCGGGAACGTTCGGTCACCACCCGCAGCGACGCGTGGCCGGAGATACCGATCCCACCGCCCATGACCAGGCCGTCCATCCAGGCCACGATGGGTTTGGGATAGGCGGCGATGGTGGCGTTGAGCCGGTACTCGTCGGCCCAGAAGTCCAGCGACGCAGTTCCGCCGGAGACGGCGTCGGCGTGAATGGCACGGATGTCACCGCCGGCACACAGGCCACGGCCACCGGCGCCGGTGATCAGGACGGTGCGGACGCGGTCGGAGGCCGCCCACAGCGCCAGGGTGCGGCGGATGATGGTGACCATCTCCGCGGTCAGGGCGTTGATCGCGGTCGGCCGGTTCAACGTCAGGTGCCCGAGGTGGCCGGTCAGCCGGGCGATGACCGGTGGCGCGCTCATGCGGCCCTCCGTTCGTCGAGCAGGCTGCGGGCGATGATCAGCCCCATAATCTCGTTGGTCCCTTCGAGGAATCTCCGGTGGGCTCGGAGGTCGCGGACGATCTTCTCGATGCCGGTCTCGCTGAGGTTGCCACAGCCGCCGCGCCGGTGCTCGGGCGTACACGTCGCCGAACCGGTCGTTGTTGCGGCGACGCTCCTGCCGACGATGAGTGGGTGAGCTGTTCCACCATGGCGTCTCGTGGTGGGAACGGGCGTCGCGGTCCGGGTGGCAAGGCCGGTCCGCCGGTTCACGACGACCTCGTCAAGCGAAACTTCACCGCCCACGGCCCGAACCGCTTGTGGCTGGCCGACATCACCGAACACCGCACCGGCGAGGGCAATCTCTACCTGTGCGCGATCAAGGACGTGTGGTCGAACCGGATCGCCGGCTACTCCATCGACTCGCGGATGAACTCCCGCTTGGCCGTCAACGCGTTGCATAGCGCCGTAGCCCGACGCGGCCGGGTAGGCGGGCTGCGTGCTGCACACCAACCGCGGATCCCAATTTCACAGCCGAAGATCCGTCCACCCCTGCACCAACATCACCTGACCGCATCGATGGGCAGAGTCGGCGCCACCGGCGACAACACCGCCATGGGAATCGTTACCCGGCCTGCTGCAGAACAACGTCCTCGACCGCCGAACCTGGACCACCCGCCAACAACTCAGGACCGCGATCGTGACCTGGGTCGAACGGACCTACCACCGCCGCCGACGCCAACGATCCCCGTCCCGGTCGACCCCTATCGAGTACGAGACCATCACGACCCCACCGGCCAGTCAGGCCGCGTGACTGAAACTGTGCAGCAGGCCCGATCCTCGCCAAGCTGCGCTGCTGCCCACGACAAGGGCCGGTTCGGACGGGTCGAGCTGTGTCGGACGGCGGCGGCGTTCGTGACGGGCCTGTTGGCTGAGATCGAGGTCAAGACGTGTTGGCAGTTGGCGGAGCAGGCCGGGCACGCCCGGCCGGATGTGATGCAGAGGTTGTTGTATCGGGCGGTGTGGGACGCCGATGCTGTCCGCGATGACCTGCGCCGGGTGATCGTCGACCGGTTCGGTGACCCGGACGCGGTGCTGGTCGTGGACGAGACCGGGGACCTGAAGAAGGGTGTGCATTCGGTTGGGGTGCAACGCCAGTACACCGGCACCGCTGGGCGGATTGAGAACGCGCAGGTCGGCGTGTTCCTGGGCTATGCCAGTGGGCACGGGCACACGCTGATCGACCGCAGGGTCTACCTGCCGGTGTCGTGGACCGAGGACCGGGACCGCTGCCAGGCCGCCGGGATCCCGGAGGAGGTTGAGTTCGCCACGAAATCCGAGTTGGCCGCCGACATGTTCACCGCAGCCGTCGACGCCGGCGTTCCCGCGGGGTGGGCCGCGGCGGACGAGGCCTACGGCAACAGCAGTGTATTCCGCGCTCACCTGCGCCAACACCGCCTGGGCTATGTCCTGGCCGTGTCCCGCAGCCACCTGGTGCCTCTCGACGGCGGCAAGGCCAAGGTCCGGGCCGACCAGGTCGCCGCCGAACTACCGGCCTCGGCATGGCAGCACAGCAGCGCGGGCGCCGGATCCAAGGGCCCGCGTGGGCCTGACCCGGTTTGACGGACATCCCAGCTCAGAGGGGCTGTGTGCTCCTCGGGAGGATGTTCATCATGGAAG
>NZ_JBNCLD010000018.1:0-127510 GCF_049844505.1 Micromonospora sp. DT229
CCCGACAATCCCACTACACACGCCGCCTCAACCTCGAACTCCAGCCATGATCCCGAACGGCGGCTGCCGTACTAGCCGACACCCCGAAGTCATCGTGCGTAGGATGCCCGTTCCACGACGACCGCTTCTGGGCCGACCTGAAAGCCCACAGCCCGAAAGAGTGGGCAGCAGCCGTCGCGTTCGACGCGGCGATCCGCCACGGCTGCGCGCGGGCCACCGCGGACGGGCACCCACTACGCGGACAGTTCTTCCTGCACCGGCAGCGGGTGCCCCTCGACCAGGTGGTGCTACGTCCACACCCACGGCCGGCCGACCCGCCGGGCTGCGGGCCGTGGACCTGCCCCCACGACACCCCGGCGGTCATCGGGTGCGGGGAGGTGGCGTGAGCGTTGCGCACACCACCGTCACGCGCATCGGATCACTGTGCACCGGCTACGGCGGACTCGACCTGGCCGTCGAGTTGGTGCTCGGCGGCCAGCTCACCTGGTACGCCGAAACCGACCGACACGCCGCCACCGTCCTGGCCCACCACTGGCCACACGTTGCCAACCTCGGCGACATCCGCACCGTCGACTGGTCGACGGTCACGCCCGTCGACATCGTCACCGCCGGATTCCCCTGCCAGGACATCTCCAACGCCGGCAAGCGGGCCGGCATCACCGGCGAACACTCCAGCCTCTGGAACCACATCGCCGCAGCCGTTCGCGTCCTTCGACCGCGGCTGCTCTTCGTGGAGAACGTCGCCGCCCTCCTGCGGCGAGGCTACGACGTCGTCCACCGTGACCTGGCCGAGATCGGGTACGACACGCGCTGGCTATGCCTACGCGCATCCGACATCGGCGCCGCCCACCGCCGAGACCGCCTGTTCCTGCTTTATCTGGACAGGCAGTGGCCACAGTGGTGCAGATCACAGCAGCGCTGGCTCGTCGCCAGCAATGCTGTCCGACCGGGTTGTCGGCCTGGTCAGGGCTAACGGACTGCGATGAGGATTGCCCCAGGAACGTCAGCGTCGGGGCCGATCAGCAGTTGGGCCTTGATGGTGAATCCGGCGTCGCGTAGCCACGCTGCGACTCGGTCGGGCTGGCGACGGTGAACGTAGACATTCATGGGGTGGCCGCCGTAGCCCTGTGTCTTCAGCCTCGACTCGTCGCCCACGTGGAAGCCGAGTAGAAGCGGCCCGCCCGGACGCAGCACCCGGTGGAAGTGGCCCAAAACCGAAGGGACGGCGTCATCGGGTATGTGGATCAATGACCAGAAGGCAAGCAGGGCGGCAATCGAGGCGTCGGCGAGTTGCAGATCGGTCATCGAGCCCACCTCGAACCGCAGATCGGGGTGGTCCCGCCGAGCCAGGTCGATCATCGCGGGTGATAGGTCGATGCCGAAGGCGTCGACGCCCAAATTGCGCAGGTGGGCGGTGACGTGTCCCGGCCCGCAGCCCACGTCAGCCACCGGCCCGTCGCCGGCGGCGTGGACCAGCTCAGCGAATAACGCCAGACTTGCACGAAGGTATGGCTCCTTGGCAAGGGCGTCGCGTACGAACTTGGCGTAGCTATCGGCGACCGTGTCGTAGGAGGTCCGGGCGTCTACCAACCAGTCGTCTGTGTTCCCGCTGGGAGACCCGGGCGCGTTGCGGTCTTCCAGCGGTGACTCAGTTTGCGTCATTGGTCTATTCCTCCTGGTTGGGCTGGCAGGGACGGGAAGCACGCTCACGACCGAGACGTGTTTAGTTCCTGCAGCAGGCTGCGGATGCGGTCCGCGACACAGCGGTGTCGTTCGATCTCTCGGGCCCAGCCACGTTCGGTGGCGTCGGCGATGAGTTGCTCTTCGGTGTGCAGCCGGTCCTCCAGCCGGGGGATGTACTGAGGTGTGGTGACGAACTTAGGGCAGCTCAGGTAGAGGTCACATTCGCACGGCCCTTCCTGAGGCAGGCGCAGGCAGCGTCCGAGTTCAAGTTCGGTCTTGTAGAAGTTGGTCTGGAGCCAGTCGAGTGCGGTCTGGTCGAGTTGGCCGCGCCGCAGAGTGTCCGCCAGAGGGCCGGCGATAGCCGCTCCAGGCTGCAGGACGGCCTGGTAGTCGGCCAGCACGACCGGGTCGGAGATCTGCGAGTAGGTCATGGACATGCCCGCGCTGAGGTGCCCAAGGATCTTCATGATCGTCTGGGTACGGGCGCCTTTCTCGGCCAGTTGGGTGCCCAACGTGTGCCGGAACCGGTGAGGGTGGATGGCCGGCTTGCCCTCGGCGTTGAGGATGCCGAGTTCCTCGCAGATGCGCCCGAGCGGCACCGCGAACAGGTATTCGACATCGACGAGCCGACCGTTGTTGAGGAACAGGTAGCGCACGGTCTTGCCGAGGTCCTTGTCGTGGATCCCGCGATCGTGGTGTCCGGCGCGCAGTTCATGGACGGCGCGGATCGCTTCAGCGGCTTCGGGGTGGATCGGCACGGTACGTTCTTTGAGTGATTTGCCGGCGGCGAGCCGCAGCCGCGGGGTGCCGTCGGGGTAAGCGTCGAGGCAGTCGAGATGCAGTCGGCGGATCTCTCCGCGGCGGGCGCCGCTCCACCGGGCGACCAGCAGCGCGCACCGTTGCAGCGGGCACTCGACGGCGCGGATCGCGGTCATCAGCGGTTCGAGTTGGTGGGCCGGGATGAATCGTGGGACGCGTTGGACCGCCCGGGGCACATCCAGGCGAGTCAGCACGGGACGCGCGGGCATATCGGACCACTCGGCGTGGGCTCCGTAGCGGAAAAACACGGTGACTTCGGAGATGATGCTGCGGCGGTAGGCGTCGCCGAGCGGCTGCTCGGGGTGCTTGACCTTGCGTTGCCCGGCCAGCCAGGTCATGAAGTCCAGCAGGTCGGCGCGGCTCAGCTCGGCCAGGCTCTCCACGGCCGGGCGTTGCTGGGTCAGCCAACTGCCCAGGCGTCGCATCGCCGCCCGGCTCGCGCTCATCGAGTCGGGCCGCACGATGAGGGCGCGTTCGATCAGGTAGCGGTCCATCACCGCGGCGATCCGCGGCTGCGGACTCATCGGCGGCAACGGCTTGGGCGCGTTGCGCTGAGGTAGCCGGTCGGTGATTCCGGCGTGGAACAACGCGATCCCGGTGCGGAACACGTTGGTGCCCCACGCGTTCTTGATCGTCGTGAGGTGCCGCAGGCTGAGGACCTCGTCGATGCCGGGGATCTGATCGAGGGTGCGGATCGTCGACCGCAGTTGCTCGACATCGTCGGCGGTGATCGCGTGCAGGTCAGGGTCGCCGCGGTGCAGCACCAGTCGCATCACGGTCCAGGACACCCGGAACGTGCTGCTGTCGGGGTTGTGCCCCAGCGCGGTCACCTGCTCGCGGAGTCGGTCGACCTGGGCGGTCAGTGGCAGGCCGAGCTGGTCGGCGATCGGCCACGGTTTGATCACACCGACGCCGAGCAGCCAGCCCCAATCCAGCCGCAGCCGACCGGTTAAGGCTAGGTAGATCAGGTAGTCGCGGGCGTTGTAGTTGATCCAGCCTGCGGTGACGTCGAAGTCATCCCCGGGGCCGAGGCGCCGGGTCTGGGTGTCCTTGTTGCGCCACCCGAGCCGCTGCCGCAGCGGCTGGTCGAACCAGCTCTCCAGCTCGGGGAACTGGCGCAGGAAGCGGACATGCCGACGATGCAGCCGGACCTTGCGGTCAGGGCTGTAGATGCCGCTGTGCTCGACGAACGACGTGTACTCCTCGGCCGGACAATGTCGTGGACCACCGACCAGGGTCGGTGGCGGTGACGCCGGCAGGCGCAGAACGGCCCCGCTCATGGTGCGGTGTCCCCGATCGCGGCCCGGTAGTCCTTGATCACGTCGGGATCACTGACCCGCGTGTAGATCTTCGTCGAGTCGGGGCTGGCATGCCCAAGCCGGGTCATCAGGGTCAAATCCCGCATCCCGCCTTCGAACATGCGGGTCGCGTGCGTGTGGCGCAGCGCATGGGGTGTCAGCCAGGCGTCGCGGACGCCGGCACGCCGGGCGGCCCGGGCGAACATGCGCACCAGGCCGTCGTAGCTCAACGCCTCTAATCGTCGCTGGCCGCGACCGCCGACGAGGAACACATAGCCGGTGTCGGCGTCGGCGGGGCGTTCGTGCATGACGTAATCGCTGACGGCCGGCAACGCCCGGCCTTCCAGCAGGTCGACGGTCCGGTCCCGGCGGGATTTCTGTCGCACTCCTGCCGGGTGATCGGTCCGGTGGCGCACCACGATTCGCCGGCGTCCATAGGAGATGTCCTCCAGCCGCAGGCCCAGGACCTCTCCTGGCCGCAGGCCGCCTTCCCACATCAGCTCCAGCAGAGCGCGGTCCCGCCGGGTGCGCAGCACACCCAGCAAGGCGACATAGGTGTCGTCGGACATCGGTCGTGGCAGCGACTCCACCGTCTTGATCCGCAACGCCCGACGTACCGGCCGCTGCGGACGCGACGTCACCAGCGGCGCCCGAGGTCGGCCCGGAACCCGCGCCGCTGCCTGATCAGGGATCGTCACGATCGGGTTATCGGCACCGCCGTAGCGTTCGATGCTGATCAGGTACTCGAAGAACGACGACACCGCCGCCAGCACCCAGTTACAGGTCTTGGCCGCCAACAACCGGCCGTTCCCGGCGGTCAACGCGAGGTCCAGCCGCTGGGCCTTGCGGCTCGACGAACGGGTTCGCAACCACTCGATGAAACTCACCGCCAACGCAGGCCGGAACTCCTCGACCGTCAAGCCACGCTCGTGCAGAAACCGGTACAGCTTTTGCAAGTCGTACGCATAGGCACGGACCGTATTCGGCGAATAATCGCGCACCGTCAACAGGCAAAGGAACCCGGCCACATCGGCTACGGGCACGCCGGCGTCGTCAACCAGCTCCACCGCCGGCCGCCCGGGCCGGGCATCAACAACCTTCGTCACACGCACGCTGGACAACGTAGGGGCTCAGCGAGCCGCTCGCAGAATCGCCAGAACCTGAACTGTCCAGATAAGAAGGTCGCCACCCCCACCCCACCCGACAGAAGGGGTACGGACGTTGCCGACACCCTGCGCCCGTGACGGCAAGGGCCCCGGCCACCCATACGGACTACCGGACCTCATCGAACCCGCCGGCACCCGCCACGGGCTGCTGCCCACCCCCAGGGCCAGCGACACCGGCACCCCCGGCCGCCGCGCCGGCACCGGATGGCGGCCACCGCTGTCGCAGGTGCTCCTGCCCACCCCCAAGGCCACCGACGGCACGAAGGGCAGCCCCGGGCAACGCGGCTCGCACGGCGACCTCACTCTCCCCTCCGCCGCCGTGCGGGCACCGGCTCGGACGCTGCCCACCCCGCGTGCCTCCGACGCCCACGGCCCCGGCCGCCACGGCGACGGCGGCGCGGACCTGCGCACCACCATCGTCGGTCTCGACCCGCCCGACACCCACCGGTGGGGCGTCTACGCCACCGCGATCGCCCGGTGGGAAAAGCTGCTCGGCCGACCCGCGCCCGTACCGACCCAGCCGGGACGGCACGGCGCGCCCGTCCTCGCACCACCGTTCGTGGAATGGCTCATGGGCCTCGACCCGCACTGGGTCACCGACCCCACCCTCGCGCTACCACGCACCGCCGCGCTGCGGGTACTCGGCAACGGCGTCGTACCCCAACAAGCCGCTGCGGCGCTGCGGCTGCTGCTGTGCCCCCACCTGTGGGCGATACCCGCGTATGGCCCGTCCACCTGGACCCCCTATGCACGGCCAAGTCGACGATTCGACCCGCGTATTCACGTCGCCCCTGGGAGGAGATGACCATGCGATCTGGACGCACCCGACGAGCACCAGTCACACCCGCTGCGGCGCCGCGGGCATGGACCGTCGAGCAGATCCGTGCTCTGGGAACCAGTACCGACCTCGCGACCGCGGCCTCGGTGCTGGGCATGTCCCGCTCCGCGGCCTACAAGCTGATCCGCCGCGACGCGTTCCCCGTGCCGCACTTCCGCGTCGGCGCCCGCTACCGGATACCCACCACACCCCTGCTGGCCGCCCTGCACCTGCCCGACACACCCACAGCGCCGAACAGTGAACCCGGCCCCTAGAACGCGGCCGGCAGCCATCGGAACCAGGACCGCCACCAGCCCGTAGGACGCGCGGCGTCACACCGAAGCCGAAGATCCACCCGACCTACGACATCGAGTAAACGAACCGATCAGGGGCCCGCCAGCTGGCGGGCCCCTGCCGTCCCACAAACCCGTACGACCGACTCGGCAGGACCCGCGCACAGAGCCGGTTCGGAGGACTTGATCGTGCGCGGATTTCACGGGTTCATGTCGGTCGACAAACCGACGCACCACTTCCCCACCCGAGGAGCAGCAATCCCGCCATGCCTGACGGAAGCATCTTCAAACGCTGCGGCTGCCGCCACCCCGACACCGGCAAGCCCTTCGGTAACGACTGCCCGAAACTCCGCCGCACGAACGGTGCCTGGAGCTTTGACCACGGTCACTGGGCCTACCAATTGGAACTCCCACCCACCGGCGACGGTCGACGTCGGCTGCTTCGTCGGTCGGGGCTGCCCAGCCGGCGCGTCGCCGCCGACGAACTCGACCACGCCCGCGAACTGCTGTCCCTCGTCCCTCGGGGCGACCGGCGGCGGCGTACCGAGATCGCCGACCTGCTGCAGACCGCCGTGCGCGCCCGCCGGCCCCTGCCCGAAACCGACCGCATCCGTCAACTGCTCCACGGCGACGGCCCTCTCACCGACATCCCCACGGTCGCCGACTACCTGACCGGCTGGCTCACCCACCTGACCATCGACGACAACACCATCCGCGGCTACGAATCACTCGTCCGCGTCCACCTGATCCCCCACCTCGGCGACATCCCGTTGGACAAGCTCCGCGCCAGCCACATCCGCGAGATGTTCACCGCCATCGAGCGCCGCAACGACGCGATCATCGCCGCGAGAACCAGCCCCGACCCGGCCGTGCGCCAGTCCGTCACCGGTGTGCGCACCACCGGCCCCGGTACTCGTCAGCGCATCCGCGCCTGCCTGCGCAAAGCCATCAACGACGCCCTCGCCGACGAACTGATCGTCGGCACCAACCCGGCCACTCTCGTCAAGGTCCCCGGCGACCGGCCCGTACCGATCATCTGGGAAGACGAACGTGTCCGACACTGGAAGGCCACCGGTGAGGTCCCCGGGCCGATCATGGTGTGGACCGACGTCCAGGTCGCCGAGTTCCTCGAGTACGCCGCTGTCCACGCTCCCGACCTGCACCCCATGTGGCACTTCATGGCCTACCGCGGACCCCGCCGCGGTGAGGCCTGCGGCCTACGCGACAGCGAGGTACGCCTCCATCGCCGCGAAACCACGATCAACAACCAGATCGCCACCCACGGCTACACCCCCGTCCAGAAGGCCCCGAAGAGCAGGGCCGGTAACCGGGACGTCGTCCTCGACGCCGATACCGTCAAGGTCCTCACCGCCTACAAAGCCCGCCGCGCCGCCTGGCGTCTGGCCGCCGGTTCCGCATGGCCCGATACCGGACTGTTCTTCGTCCGCCCCGACGGCCGTCCCTGGCATCCCATCGGCGTCTCCCAACGGTTCCGCCGGCTCATCCGCAAGGCCGGGCTACCACCCATCCGTCTGCACGACCTACGCCACAGCGCCGCCACCCTCGCTCTCGACGCCGGAGTCGACATCAAGGTCGTCTCCGAACAACTCGGCCACTCCACCACCACTCTCACCCGCGACACCTACCAGAGCGTCAGCAAACAACTTCATCACGATGCCGCCGACGCGGTGGCCAACATGATCAAAAACGGGCGTCGCCGAACCGGGTAAGCAACCCAGGATCCGCAGTTCATCACCCGGGAATTCAGGTGTTCGAGGGCCTGCGCGCGGTCGGTGCCGGGCGGACCCGGGCAAGCGCGGTCTGTTGTCGGGTGACTGTCTGTACGCTCCGGATTCATTGACGGCGTTGATCGGGTTCCCGTACGGTGCGGTTTCGCGAAAGCCGAACGACGTTCAGCGGGGAACATGAACGGCTTCTACGTAGATCCGGCTGGCCTGGACGGCCTGCACAATGTGCTGCATCGGGCGTCGGGCGATGTCGGTGACACGCTCGCCTACGTCAAGCGGCACTGTGATCTGACCTTCGCCGAGGAAGGTCTGCTGGTCATCATGGCCAGCCCGCACAAACTGGTGTACGACCGGATGACGCAGGGCCTGCAGCGGTTGGAGACGGTCGCCCGGGGTGCCGCCACCCCAGATCAACCTTGCTGACCGTCGAACCGACGCCTCCGGACGGGGCTACCGGTGACGGCCGGGAGGAACGGTGAACGCCCGCACACGGTGGAAGCTCGCCGTCCCGCTGATCGGCCTGAGCCTGCTGATGATCGTCCCGGCCGTCGGCGGCACCTGGGTGTTCTGGTCGGAGTTCGGCACCACCTACCGGGCACTGAGCGTGGTCATCTGCCTGGTTCTGCTGGCACAGCTGGGATTGGCGGTGTCGGTCATACGACCGACTGGGGACGTGCCCTGGCTACGGATCGGACTGATGGTGGTCACCTTCCTGGTGGCCTGTGGTGTCGCAGCGGTGCGCAGGTCGGTCTGACCGATTCGCACCGCAGCGGATCGTTGTTTGTCACCGATCCGGCTCTGCGGCTGCCGTGACCGCCGGGCGGTTCGGTGCTTCCTCTGGTCCATGGGTCATTCGGGTTTCTGAGCGAGGATTGATGTGAAGTCCATCCCGGCTCTCGCGCGCCTGCTTGTGCCGGCCCATGGCCCGGCCCTGGAGAGTGATTCCGAATGGATCAGTGGGGTCGTACGCGATCAAGGATCGCTTGGCGGTTTCGGTCTCTCACCCGGCTTTGCTCTGATCGCTCGTGGTGGCCGAGGCCGGGTCTGTCAGTGCCTGTGGGTCCAGGTCGACCACGATCGGCAGGTGGTCGGACAGTTTCCGAGCTGTGACAGCATGTCGTACTCGGTCCGCCACAAGATCGCGAGGTGGCAGTCGGAATGTCTGGCGGGGACCGTGAAGGCGGCCATCCCGAGCGCGTCGGCGATCGTGCCGACGAGCCGGTCGAGTTCGGCCAGGTCAGCGTCGGCGGCATAGATTTCCTGCAGGCACACCACATCCGGTCGTAGGAAGCGCAGCAACTCGTGCTGCCCGCGCCGGGTCGGTATCGCCGACTTGCCATAAGAGAGCAGGTTCCAGCTCACGGCACGGATCGTCGGCAGGCTCATCCCGTTGCCGCCTCACGAGAGCCGGCGAAGGCGGCGACCAGCAGGTGTGTCATCGGTGGGTTCCTTTCGCGATTTGCGGATCCGTTGTCGTATGCGGGCGTCTGCGTGTCCGGGACGCGACGCGCGGTCGCGCGTCGCGTCCCGGACTTCCTTGGTGTGCCGTGACCTGCCCTGCCTCAGCGGAGGCGTGCCGGTGGCGAGTCGAGGCCGGACTTGGCCGGGCTAGCCCAGCCGAGACCTGCCCTGAGCGGGCCTGGTCTGGCCTTCCTACGACCCGGTTGCGGGAGGTAGGAAGCTTGGTGGTGTGACTGGCGGCTGTCCGATGGTTTTCGCCAGTTCGTTCACCCGATGTGTCAGTTCGGTGAGGCCGTTTTCGGCGGCTTCGACGCGGGTGGCGGTGCCGTGGGTGGTGGCGGTCAACGCGTCCATCGCGGTTTCCAGCCGTGACTGGCGGACGTCGAGTTGCCGCATCATGTGGTGTTGCCGGGCGAAGCCGATCGCCATCGCCTCGACCAGTCGGGCGGTGGTGACGTCGAGTTTGCCGCGGTCGATGGTCTCGATGGTGGTGTGGCCGGCGTGGATCTCGGCGACCGCCCGGGTCTGGTGGCGGCGGGCCAGTTCGATCGCCTGTCCGGGGTCGGCGACTTGGTAGCCGTGTCCGCGCACGAGCCGGCACACCTTCTTCCCGTCGACGCGTAGCTGGTCGGCGGCTTTGCGGGCGCTGGCGAGGGTGACCTGGTAGTGGCTGGTGTTGGCCAGGTCCAGGTCGAGGAGGTTGGCCATCTCTTCGTACGGGAGCAGCTCACTGTCTCGCAGCGTCGCCATCCGCTCGTACAGGATCCGCCAGCGTGGTGGGCGTCCGGGCCGCTCCGCGCCGCTGGTGTGCCCGGACGTCGCCGCTGGGTGTGTCACTGCCCCTCCAACTCGCAGGTGAACCGCCCGTACGTGGGCCGGCCGTCACCGATGCCGATCATGGCTCCGGCTGTCTGGGCCGCGTGCCGTAGGGCGTCGAGGTTGATGACTTCGTCGTCGAACTGGCCGAGGGCCTCGATCCGCCATTGCGGGAAGGCGGGCCGGGTCCGCATGACTCGGTTGACGCCGACCTTGACCGGGGCGCGATGCACGAACCGTTTGTCCGCGTACAGGTGGTCGAGTTCGCGGGGGCCGTCGTACTGCACCGGGATCATCATCGTCTCGATGAGCACGCCACGCTCGATCTTCTTGCCGTCCTTGCTCAGCCGCGCGCCTTCCACCAGGCTTTTCTGCAGGTTCGGCGCGGGTAGGAACGGTCCTGTCTGCGGGTGGTAGTAGATGCCGCCGAGCCATTCCAGCTGCGCCATCTCCGCATGGTCCTGGTCGGTTTTGCTCTTTTTCGATGACACGGTCTTGATCTGCTTGACGATCTGGTCCAGTGGATCCACAAGCCGTCCGTTGTGCATCAGCAACGGCGACGTGCCCTCGCACATGATCCGAAATCTTGGCAACGCCGAGAACTCCCTCAATTGACTCGATCACATGTAGCGGTAGCCGGTGCCCTGGGATCGCCGATCCATGCGTGGCCGCGATGCCGCCACGTCGGCTACCCTCGCCCGCCACCATGTCCCGGTCGCGGTGCCGACCTGCGCCCCGGGGTGCAGTGGCGATATCAGCCCGTCGTGCGGGCGCGAGCCGGTGGCTCTGTGCCGGCACGCGCCAGCGCCGCGATCAGCGTCTGCTCGCCCCGCTCGGTGAGCGCGACGGTGAGTGCCCGCTGGTGCGGGACTTGGTGCACGATCGCCTCGGCCAGCAGCAGGTTCAGGTTGTCTCGCACGATGCACTCGTTCACCTGCGGGATGGCTGACGTGAGCCCGTGGACGGTCCACTGGCGCTGTCTGTCGGCGAGCAGGGTTTCGTAGATGAGGCGGCGAACGTGGGTGAGACGTCCCACGAGCGACGCGACCGTCGCCGGCGTCCTGGCCCCGGACCGGCCGCCGGTTGCCGGACCGCTTCTGCCGCATCCGCCATCGGCCGGGGTGCTCCGCGTAGCGGCGACCGAGGCCGCAGGTCCAGCAGCGGCTCGGTGTCCAGGGCGGCTGGGCGGCGACATGGTTGTCATGATCTTTCTCCGGGGCGTTCGTGGCCTGATGGTGCTGGCCTGTGAGCGAGATGCGTCCGCCGATCGTCGGATTGTCACCGCGCGGCGCGGGCCCCCATTGCCTTGTAGCGTCGGCACCGGGCGGCGGGGTGCACCCTCGAGCGCGACCAAACGTGATCGGTGGCGAAGGGGCGTGCACCCGGGTCACCGGTTCCTCGACCCTTCGGGTTTCTGGGCGAGGGTGCAGGTGTATTGGTAGCCGCGTAGGGCGACGGTGGGATCGTTCATCAGTTCGCCGAAGCGGCGTAGGTCGGCGTGGGTGAGGTCGGCGTGTAGAAGTCGGTCGTGGAGTTGGCGGGCGTTGTCGGCCAGCAGAAGGCAGCCGGGTCCGCCGCCGGTCCAGGTGTCGGCGCGGGTGCGGCTGTGTACGTGTGTCATCCCGGCGTCCAGCAGGTGGGTGTGGGTGAGGTTGCCCCAGTCCAGGTCGGTGCCCCCTACGGTGAGGGTGTCGAGGATCGCGTGGATGCTCCGGCGGATCAGGTCGTTGTCGTCGTCGGTAGGGGCGTGGTGGGTCAGGGCGCGGCTGTAGACGATGTCGCCGAGCAGCAGCCACCCACCGGGCCGCAGCAGCGTGATCATCTGTGTCAGCAGGTCGGTGCGGTTGGTGAGGTGTTGCAGAACGCAGCGGCTGTGGACGAGGTTCAGGCTGCCGGGTTCGACCGGCAGGTCGAGTCCGTCACGCAGGTCACGCTGATAGACGTCGATGACGTTGGTGGGGTTGAGCAGGTGGGTGTCGAGGTCGACGGCGATCACGGTGCCGGTGAAGCCGACCGTGTCGGCGAGATGGTGGGTGATGGAGCCGGCGCCGGCGCCGGCGTCCAGGACCCGCCAGCCGGGCCGGATGGGGATTTTGGCGAGGTCGTGGCGGGTGATGGGGTCGAGGACCTGCTGGAGGGGGCCGAGTTGCTGGGGGGCGTTGCGGAACTGGTAGGCGGTGGTCATCGGGCATCTCCTTCGTAGGCAGGTGTCAGGCAGGCAGTGGTGGGCCTGACATGGTGTTGCATGGGCGGGTGGTGATGGTGGCGGCGAGGTTGTCCACGGCGGGGCGGCTGGGCTGCGGGTATGCCACCTTGGTGGCTGGTTACCGGTCGGGTGGCGGGCTGCGGAGGCGGGCAGGTCGGGGTGTGGTGACGCGGAGACCGCGCAGTGTCGCGGGTGGGTGGAGGGTGCCGGTCGGACAGGTGATACGGCTGTGACGCTGGCGGTGGCCAGTAGCAGGACGGCCACTGTCGCGCTGGCGAGGGTGGCGGCGCGGGAACGGTCCGGGTGCGGTGAGGGCGTCGCGGCGGTGGCGGGGTGTGGGGTCATTGGTGGGGCTCCGCGGGTTCGTCGCCGGGGTGGGTGAGGGTGAGGTGACGGCGCAGCGCATCGGTGGCCGCGGCGCTGGTGTGGGTGTGGCGGACGAGCTGCCCGCAGGCGAGTACGTGCAGGGTGTCGGCGACCGTCGCCGCCGCTGCGGCGTGCGGGAGTGCGGCGAGGACGGTCACGCCCTGGGTGGGCAGGTCCCGGAGCACGGTGGTGATCTGGTCGGCGATGATCGGCGCGAGGCCTTCGGTGGGTTCGTCGGCCAGCAGCAGGCGGGGGGCGGTGCGTAGGGCGCGGGCGATGGTGAGCATCTGCTGCTCGCCGCCGGAGAGCTGGTGGGCGCGGTGTTGCATGCGGGCGGCCAGCGGCGGGAAGGTGTCGAGGAGTTCCTCGACGGTCCACGTCTCGTCGCGGCCTGCGGCGGGCCGGGTGATGGCGAAGTGTTCGACGACGGTCAGCGACGGCCACAGTCGGCGGCCCTGGGGGGCGAGCGCGATCCCGGCTCGCGCGGCGGCGGTGGGGTGCCAGCCGGTGACGTCCCGGCCGTCGAGGTGGATGCTGCCGCTGGTGGGGTGGAGGTGTCCGGCGAGGGTGTGCAGCAGGGTGGTCTTCCCGGCCCCGTTGGGGCCGACCAGCGCGTGGATGCCGGGGTGGCGCAGGTCGAGGGTGACGTCGTGGAGGACGGGCGGGCCGTCGGGGTAGGCGGCGGTCAGGTCACGGGTGTGCAGCATCGCTGCCTCCGGTGCCGAGGTAGACAGTGGCGACACGTGGGTCGGCGCGTACGAGGTGGGCGGGGCCGTCGGTGTGACGGCGGCCCTGGTGCAGCACGGTGATCCAGTCGGCGAACGCGGCGATGACGTCCAGACGATGCTCGATGATCATCACCGCCATCCAGCTGGGTAGTGCGTGGAGGATGTCGATCAGACGGCTGGTTTCGGTGTCGGTGAGTCCGGCCGCGGGTTCATCGAGCAGCAGGATCCGGGGCTGCCCGGCGAGCGCGACGGCCAGGTCGAGCATCCGCCGGTGCCCGTGCGGCAGGGCGTTGGCGGGCTGGTCGGCGTAGTCGGCCAGACCCACCAGGTTCAGCACCTCCATCGGGGTGCGGTCCGGGTGGCGGCGGTGATGCCAGCCGCCGACGCGCACGCAGTCGAGGCAGGTGAGGTCCGGCCAGACGGCGGGGTGTTGGAAGGTGCGGCCGATGCCGGCACGGGCACGCCACGCCGGCCCCTGCCGGGTGACGGTGTGGCCGTTGTAGGTGAGCTGGCCGCTCTGGGCGCGGATGGTGCCGGCGAGCACGCCCAGGAGAGTGGACTTGCCGGCGCCGTTGGGTCCGATGACCGCGTGCCGGTCGCCGGGGGCGATGGTGAACGTGTCGAGGTCCAGCACCGTGAGCGGCCCGTAGGCCTGGCGTAGACCGGCGGCAACGAGCCCGGTGAGGTGGGCGTGGTCGGGATCGCGGCGGCTGCGCGGTGAGGACGGCTGGTCCGGTTCGACGCGGTGGACGGGTCTCACGACGTACTCCTGGCGCTCGTGGCGGCGGTCGGCGACGCCGCAGCCTGCGGGCCTGCGGGTCGCCGATGCCGGCGGCGAAGGCGGGCGGGTAGGGCGGCCAGACCGTCGGGTAACGCGTACACGCCGATCACGAACAACGCGCCGAGCAGCAGCGGCGCGTGGCCGGGAACCTCGACGGCGACGACGTCACGGACGACGAGCACGATCAGTGCACCGGCAGACGCACCACCCAGGGATCGGGCGCCGCCGATGACGACGGCGAGCAGGACCAGGGCGGCGACGCCGAATCCGACATCGGCGGGGGTGATCCACCGGTGGGTGTGGATCAGCAGGGCCCCGGCGATTCCGGCCAGTCCTCCGGCGGCGGTGTGGACCATCCACAGGTAGGCGTAGACGGGATGGCCGCTGGCGCGGGCCCGGTTTTCGTTGGCGCGAGCGGCGGTGAGCAGCATCCGCCGGTCACCGCGCAGCAGCCATCCGGCCACAGCGATCGTCGTGATCGCGATGCCGGCGGTATAGAGCAGGACCGTGCGGTCGCCGAGCAGCGGTGGCAGGCCGGGCGAGAGGCGGGGGGCGGGGATCCCGGCGAGGCCGTCGGTGCCGCCGCTGACCGCCCGCCACTGCCCGGCGGTGATCGCGGTCAGTTCGGCCACCGCGAGGCTCAGCATCAGAAACACCGTGCCCCTGTAGCGGACCAGGACCGCCCCGGCCAGGCCCGCGGTCACCGCACCGACGACGGCCGCGCAGAGCAGGTGCACGACGGCGAGGTCGATGCCGGCCAGGGCGAGGCGGGCGGTGAGGTAGGCACCGGCGGCGTAGGGGGCGACCTGGCCCAGGGTGGGCAGGCCGGCATGTCCGGTGACCACGGCGACGCTGACCGCCAGTAGCGCGAGGGGCAGCATCCGGGCGACGGTGGTGTGCAGGTACGGATCCGGTGCCACCGCCACGACGATGATCGCCAGGGCAGCCACGACCGGCGCCAGCATGGGCAGCGACCGGAGCCGGGCGACGGCGGTGACCTGGGCGAACGCGGTCATCACGTCACCTGGCCAGGGATAGGGCGGCGGCGGGCCAGCAGCACCACGGCCATCGCGGCGATGAGCAGGTACGGCGCCAGCGCCGGGATGGTGACCACGCCGACGGTCTGCACCACCCCGACGCCGATCGCGGCGACCACGGCGCCGGGCACGGAGCCGAGATCACCGCAGACCACGATGATCAGCGACAGCAGCAGCGCCGTGTCGGCGGTGCTCGGGCCGACGCCGAGGATCGGTGTGGTCAACGCTCCCGCCAGCCCGGCCAGGGCCCCCGAGGCGACGAGTACGGCGACGTCGACGGTGCGGGGGTGGACACCGATGCCGGCGACCATCGCCCGGTCATCGACGGTGGCCCGGACCAGCCGGCCCGCGCGGGCACGGTGCAGCACCAGATAGCCGACGGTGGCGACCAGCACGGCGACGGCGAGTACGGCGAGCCGGTCGGCCGGATACCGGTAGCCCGCGACCATCACGGTGCCCTCCAGCGTGGCGGGCATCCGGGGCCGCAGCACGTCCGACCCGAACACCGTGGTCAGCACATCCCCGCCGATCAACGCGACGCCGAAGGTCAACAACGCTTGATCCAGATGGCCCCGGCCGCGCAGCCCGGCGGTCGCTGCGGCGAGCAGCCCTCCTCCGGCCGCGCCTGCGCAGGTGGCGAGGAGGATTGCGGTGGCGAGGCTGCCCCATGTGCCGGCGGTCCAGCTGGCGGTGATGTAGCCGCCGGCCGCGATGAGGGTGCCGTGCGCGAGGTTCAGCACCCCACCGGCACCGAACGCCACCGTCAGCCCGGCGGCGGCGATCGCCAGGAGCAGCCCGTAGGCGATCCCGTCAACGGTGGTGATCACGAGAGTGTCCACGCGCAAGGCACCCCTTACCTTTGGTCGAGCGGACGGAGTTCGGTCAGGTGGCGGGCAGGGTGGTCAGGTCTTGCAGCAGCACGTTGGACAGGACCGGTCCGTCGGCTCTGACCTCGCGCAGGTACCAGCGCTGCACCGGCCGGTGCTCGGTGGGATGGAACTGCCAGTCCCCACGCGGGCTGTCGATCCGCCCCACCTGCCCGATCGCCGCGTTCACCGTCTCTCCCGTGACCGGTCCGTCGACGGCGGCCAGGGCGCGGTCGAGGACTGCGGCGGCGTCGTAGGAGGCCATCGCGAACGTGGTCGGTTGTCCGGGGTAGCCGGCGGCGGACCAGGCGGCGACGAACTGCTGGTTCGCCGCGTGGGGCAGGGTCGGTGAGTAGTTGAGGACGTTGCGGATGCCGGTGGCGGCTGTGCCCTGGGCGTCGAGCACGGATCCTTCGGTCAAGAACCCGGCCGCGTACAGCGGTACGTCCTTGAGGGCGGACTGCCGGTACTGCTTGACGAACGCGACAGCCGGACCACCGGCGTAGAAGGTGTACACGGCGGCCGGTCGGGTTTCGGCGGCCTTGTTCAGGTACGGCAGGAAGTTCTCCGTGGCCGGGAACGGTGTGAACACGGTCTTCCCGTCCGGGTTGGCGAGTCTCCCACCGAGGGTGGTGAACGTGTCGGTGAAGCCTCGCAGCTCGTCCCAGCCGCCCTGGTAGTCCGGGCCGATCGCATACACCGTGCCGTCACCCACCTCGGCTTTAATGTGGGCGGCGATCGCGATCCCCGGCTCGTCGGAGTTGTAGGAGGTGTGCCAGGTGTAGGACAGGTCGCGGGGTTTACCGGCGACGGGGGCGAATTCGGGGCGGGCGTTCGCGCCGAGCAGGGGGATGCGTCGTTCGTGGGTGAGGGTTTGGACCTTGTCGACGGTGGCGCCGCCGACCAGCCCGGTCAACGCCACCACCCGGTCGCGTTCGAGGAGTTTCTGGGCGGCGGGGACGGCGGTGGCGGGGCCGTCACCCTCGTCGGCGACGACCAGGTCGATCTCACGGCCACCGAGCCGACCGTCGTGGGTGTCGAGGTACAGCTGGAAGCCGCGCCGCATGTCCTCCCCGACGCTGGTGTAGATGCCCGACAGCGACACCAGCAGTCCGATCCGCACCCGGTCGGAACCGCCGCTGCCGCTGCCGCACGCCACACCGGCGGCGAGCAGGCTGGTGGCGGTGACGGCGACCAACGCGTGTCGCAGCCGTGCACGGACACGTTGCATGAAGTGCTCCTTCTTTTTTGTTGAGAGGTGAACCGGGCCAGGTGGTCAGGAAGCGACGCCGGCCGGGGCCTGTGTGGTGGCGATGACGTGCTCGACCAGGGCGATGAGCAGGTGGCGGACGCTGTCGCGATCCCGGGCGTCGACCTCGACGATCGGCACATCACCGGCGAGCGTGAGCGCGTCACGGATCTCGCCCGGCGAATAGACGTGCGCGTCGGGGAACTGGTTGACCGCCACCACGAACGGCAGCCGCCGGTTCTCGATGTAGTCCAGGTGCCGGAACGAGTCCGCGAGCCGGCGGGTGTCGACCAGCACGACCGCGCCGATCGCACCGCGCACGATCGCGTCCCACATGAACCAGAACCGTGCCTGCCCCGGCGTGCCGAACACGTACACCGTGACGTCGCCGACGGCGAGGCGACCGAAGTCCATCGCCACCGTCGTGGTCACCTTGCCCGGACGGTGCGACACATCGTCACCACCGGCCGACATGCGGGCCTCGGTGGTCACGGGGGCGATGTCCGACACCGCCCCTACCAGGGTGGTCTTACCCACCCCGAGTGGCCCGGTCAACACGATCTTCAACCCCGGTGGCGCGTTCGTGGACGGACGGACCGGCCTGGCGGGCATGGTCATCGTGCGCCGGCCGCCGCGGCAGCGAACGACGGGTTCAGGTAGGAATCACCCACCTGCTCGGCGAAGCGCTCCAGTTCCCCGGTGACGAACGCGAGGTCCGCATCCCGGCGAGCCAGAACAAGCAGCGACGCCCCCCGACTCAGGCTGGTCAGGATCAGGTAACCCCGGTCGGTGTCGGTGATGTTGCCCCGCACCGCGCCCGCGTCGAAGTCACGGGCAGCACCGTTGAGCAGGCTGTTCAGCCCGGCCGCGACCGCGGCGAGGCGTTCGGCGGCATCCCGGTTGAGCCCCTCGGTCCAGGCCAGCAGCAGCCCGTCAACCGACACCGCGACGGCGTGACTGACCCCGGCGACCACACGCACATTGTTGTTCAGCAGGAAACTCAAGTTGTTGTCACTCATCGTTGTTCTTCTCTCGGCTGGTGGGAACGGCGGCCGAGGCCGCGCTGGTAGGCATCTGCGGTCTGCGCCAGGCCCGCCGTCGGACGGCAACGCGCCGCGACAGGAGCAGACCGGACAGCAGGCGTGAACGCGGTGGTCGGCTGCCGCTTGGGCAGCCCGTTCGAAGTGGTCGCACCGCCGCGGAACGGCACGGTCTCGGCGGACACGTGCACGGTGCCGCCTTCCTCGAACCACGCCGATGGGCTATGCCGTTCACCGGCCTGCAGGTAGATAGGTGGTTCCTGCCCGCCCGGGCCGAGCCGCTGCGCAGGGATCTGCGGCAGGGCCTGGGTCGGCGCGTCCACGGGCGCCGGCCGGTCGTACCGGCGGGACGGTCCACCGGGATGAGGTGCGACGGTGGCGGGCAAAGCGATGTGGGAGGCGGGGGTGCCGCCTGGGGGGCGTCTGCCGGCGATCGGTCCGGTCGGCAGCGCCACGCGTTCAGGGATCCGGACGAGAAGCTTGTCGGCGGGGACCTCGACCTCGGCGACCGTGCCGTGCGGTGACGCGGACAGCAGCCGCACCCGCAACCCGTGCGCGGCGGCCAGCAGCGCCACCGTGGCTATGCCCTGCCGGCGGATGTGCTCCACCCCGATCATCGGTGACGGTGCCGCCAACTCCCGGTTGAGCTGGTCGAGAAGATCGCGTGCGATGCCGTTGCCCGTGTCGGTGACCTGCAGGATCGCCCGGTTACCCATCAGGTGGCCGGAGACGAACACGTCGTCGGGGCTGTAGCGGGCGGCGTTGTCCAGCAATGACGCCAACAGATGAACCAGATCGTCGATCAAGGCCGGCGGCACGAGCACACGGTCGTCGACCAGCCCGAAGACGATCCGCCGGTAGTCCTGGATCCGGCTCTGCGCCGCCTGCACCACCGTCACCAACTCGGCCGGCTCCTCATACGCCATCCCGAGCGTCCGACCCGACAACACCAGCAGGCTCTGCGTGCCGTGCAGCAGCTGCGCCGCCAGATTGTCCACCGCGAACAGCGTCTCCAGCGTCGCGGAATCCTTCTCGTCCCGCTCCGCGCGATCCAGCTCACCCAGCAGCCGGTTGGTGATCGCCTGACACCGCCGCCCGACCGCCTCCACCGCACCGACCGCCACCTGGCGATGCCGGGCAAGGTCCGCCGAGATCCGGTACGTGGTTCCCGCGAGGCTGTCGAACGCGGCCGTGACCTCATCCACCTCGTCGCGGACCGTCGCCGGCGCCAGGGCGCGCGGTGGCGCCGGCACCGAGCCCGGATCGGTGGGGTCAGCCGACTCCACCCGGCGCACCAGAGCGGGCAGCTCATCCCGGGCCATCCCGGTGACGGCGTCACGCACTCCACGCAGCCGCCGCGCCAACACCCGGCCCTGCCACCACGCGAACACCGCCGCCACCGCGAGCAGCACCACCGCCACCCCGGACAGCACGCCGCTGGTCACCCACTGCCGCGTCCGCTGCCGCCCGACCTCGGCCAGGATGTCGTCATCGATACGAGACTGCACCTGGTGCAACCGGTCCCGGCGCTCACCGCTGGCGGCCGCCCAGCGGCCAGGCGCGACCCGCAGACGCTGACCGACCTGCGTCCTCGCGATCCCGTCATCGATACGCTGCGCGGTGAGCACCTGCTCGCCGGTCAACGCCTGATCCAGCCATGCCCGCCACCGCGTCGGCGAACGCTGCGACACCACCAGCAGCGCCTCGTCGAACCCGGCCCGCGTCGCCGCCAGGTCCCGTTGCACCGCCTGCGACACCACCCGGCCACTACCCGCCACCACCGCCGCCTGCTGGACACCCGCGTACTCCGATGCCTGCGACAACGCCGCAGCCACCCGCAAATGGTCGGCGAGCACACCATCCGCGCCGCCCACCTGACCCACGGCCTCCCGCACCGCCAAGCCACACGCGATCACCGCCCGGTACCGCACCAGTACCGCCGTCAACGACGTCGACCGTGCCTTGACCTGTTCCCGCAACGCCGGCAGCAGCCGCAACTGCTCATCCAACGGACCGACCAGCCGCCCAACCGCAGGCTGCGACATGTCGAGCTCCGCACGGCGCTGCCGGTAGGCGTCAATCGCACGGTCGGACACCGCGCTCTGCTCCAGCACCGCGTTCAACCCGCCACCGGCATCCGAGACCACCGACACCGCGACCTGACGCTCCCGATCAAGCTCGTACAGCACCTCACCGACAGCAGACGACACCGCCACCAACACCTGAAGACGATCAGCACTCACCGCCTGCCGCGCCGTCGACGTCACACCCCACGCAGCAAAAAGCACAGTCGCGGACAGCGGAATAGCCAGCAACCACGCCAACCTCCGGGCAACAGGCACAACATTCCTCTCCAGATATGGTCAAGGTGCAGCGGCACTGACCTGACCATTAATGGCGCGGTCCCGACCCCGCAGAACGTGATATTGCTCAGCCCACCCGAGGTGGCGCTCAATCGCCCCACGCTGAGCGGAGTCAATCAAAGCGAAGGTGGTCTTCCCGCCTCGGAATGGTCGCTCGGATTACACGCACGGGTCGACACCAGTGATGCGGACGGAGGGGTTTGTCCGCATCGACCTTGTCGTGCAAGTAGGGCATCTCTATGGGAGGGGGATGACGCCAAGCGGAAGAGCGCGAGGGTTGGCGTACAGTCGGCCGTACGCTGGGTCCCCGCATTGGTTCCCCACGCGCGGCCCCGGAGGCTTCCCTTGCCATCGCAGCAAGGAGGCCAGTTTGACGTGGACCGCTGGCGGTAGCGCCACGACACGTAATGGATCCAAGGAGGCGCGTGTGAGGCTGGCGGACAGCATCCCCTCAGTCGCGGTGGCGGACGCCGTCCGCGCCTCAGTGAGCTATGACCAGCTCCGCGCCTACGACGGCGCGCTGTATTGGCTGGAGAAACGTCCCGACGCAGGTGGGGTCGCGACGCTGACCCAGTGGAGACGCGACGAGGGCACGCGCGACATCAGCCCCGCAGGTTTCGATGTCACTAACGACATTCACGCATACGGTGGCGGATCGTTTGCTATCGCGGATGGGGCGATCTGGTGCGTCGGCGCAGGTGGCCTTTACCGGAGTCGCTATCGGGGCGATGAACTTGTGCTGGTCAGTCCAGCATCGGTGGGAGACCTAACCGTCGGGAACGGTGAGTTGCTAGCAGTGCGGGAGACAGAGCGCGGAGACGAGTTGGTAGCGATGCCGCTCTCCGGTTCACGGCGGCTGCGCACGGTCACTCGGAGCAGTGGGTTCCTGAGTGCACCTCGGCAAGGCCCGAGCTTGTTCGCCTGGTCTGCTTGGAGCGAGCAAGACATGCCGTGGGACGCGTGTGAGCTGTGGGTCGGTTCGTATTCGTCTCAGGGGCACATCGAGAGCCCGGTAAAGGTCGCCGGCGGCTGGGACGAGTCGGCGGTTGAACCCAGGTGGGGGCCCGACGGATCGTTGTACTTCGTGTCGGATCGCGGCGGCTGGTGGAACCTGTTCCGGTGGGATGGCCGTGAGGTCAAGGCGGTGGCGCCTATCGCGGGTGAGTGCGCTGCGGAGCCGTGGGAGCTGGGATACGCCTCCTATGCCTTTCTTGACGATGGCCGGATCGTCGTGGCGGTACAGGAAGGTCCACGACATCGTCTGGTCCTTATCGGCCCTCATGGCTCAGTTCGTCCTGTCGATCTCCCTTACACATCAATCAAGCCCTACCTGGCGACGCAAGGAACGACCGTGGCGCTGATTGGCTCATCGCCGACGGCGGCCTCGCAGGTCGCGCTGGTGAACCTGTCTGATGACGAGCCTCGGGTGGAAGTGCTCGCCAAGTCAGAGCACGCCGAACTCTCCGGAGCACAGGTGTCGACGCCCACGGAGCTGCGGGTCCAGGCCGCACGTGGGCGCGAGGTGTCGGCCCTGGTGTATCCACCGACGGGCTCGACAGCGGACTGGCGGGCACCCGTCATCGTTCGTGCTCATCCTGGACCGACCGCCTCCTGCCTCCTGCGATTGGATTGGCAGGCGCAGTTTTTCACCAGCCGGGGGTTCGCTGTCGTTGACGTCGACTACCTCGGCAGCACCGGCTACGGCCGTGCTTTTCGGGAATCGCTGTATGGCCGGTGGGGTCTGGACGATGTCGATGACTGCGCGGCAGTGGCTGCTCACCTGCTGGCGGCAGGGCGGGCACTGCCAGGCCGGATTTTCATCCGTGGTGCCAGCGCTGGAGGCTATACCGCACTGCATGCGGCTACGCAGAATGGCCCGTTCGCCGCTGCCACTGCCGTGTCGGCGATCGTGGATCCAGATCGGTGGGCCGAGACGGTGCCACGGTTCCAACGCGCCCATGCCATGCGGCTGCGAGGCGGGGCCGGCCGGGTTCGGGCCTCCAATGTCCAACGACCTGTGCTGTTCATTCACGGCACCGCCGATGACGTGGCCGTGGTCGAGGACGTTCGCGTACTCGCCGACCAGTTGGCCGCGCGCGATGTGCCCCACCGACTGCTACTTCTTCCCGATGTCGGTCATTCTGTGGCAACGTCCGCAGAGGCTGGCACGGCGTTGGAGGCGGAACTGGCTCATTACCGTGCGGTGATGACGGCCGCAGTGACCAGTTGAGGGATCACACCGCTGCCAGCGGCAACTGATGCCGCACGTACTCGCCGAACTCGCGAACCTCCGGTTCGCACCTGTAGGGCTCGAGGTCGGTCTGCACCTCGACGATGCGCTGCAAGCAGCGGTGCGAGGAGATCTTCGCGGCGTAATCCACTGCTTCCCGTGCAGTCGCGCACGCCTCATCAATCTGTCCGGCAGCAGCCAGCGACGACGCCAGGAGTGCGGTGTCGATGGCGAGTCGGCGGATGTGGGTGGAACTCAACGCGGCCAGAGCGTCCCTGATGTGCCGTTGGGTTTGCTTTGGTCTACCCAAATCGTGGAAGCAGTGGGCGATCTCATCAGCCAAATATGCCGGGGTGAGGTAGTGGATCCAGTACGGCTCACCATCAGGACTACTTTGGTCCAGTTGCTGTTCTGCGATGTCGAGGTGGGCAAGGCAGTCGCTCTCGCGTCCCAGTCGGGCGTGTGCGCGTGCGACGACGGCGTGCAGGGCGGCGCTCACAGCTGGCGTCGCCTGAGCTTCACTTCCCCTCACCGCTGTAAGCGCCACTCCCAGAGCCGACTCGGGGTAACCGCAGTGCAACGCCAGGTGGCCAATGTTCACCGCGAGCAGGTAGCTTCCGTAGAGGCGGTCGGCGGCGGCCTGGGTCAGCCGCAGTGCGCGTAGGTAACGGCGCTGGGCGAGACCGTGTGCGCCGGTATCAACAGCCTGGTAGCCGCACAGTTCGAAGAACCCCGTTGCGAGCGTGTAGAGGCGCCGGCCGGCGGCTTCTGAGGCTGAACTGTTCGCGAGCAGCCAGTTCAGCTCGCCTTCGATGTATCGCTGTACCTGTGCATGGACCCGTCCGGCACCGTGGGTGTGGTCCATCTGCCGAAACATCATCAGCGCAGTCTCGGCGGACAAGAGCCTCTCCTCCGTGACGTTACGCAGCGGATTGGATTGCTCGGTACGGGACCGCGAGTGAGTCGCCGGATTGTTCAACCAGCTCAACGCAGCGCGGTCGAGGACACCTGGCTGGACCGGAACGCGGATGACCATCTCAGCCAGCGACACCGATGCGGGGACCGGCAGCAGGCTACCTGCAACGACATGGCTGCTCGGTGTTGCGGCTGAGGGCCTACGCTCACTGTTCCGCCTGGTTTCGAGTAGTGGTAGCAGCCGCATCAAGGCACCGTCAGTCGCCAGCGCCTTGTCGCACGCGTCGACGAATTCCCGAGAGGGAAAACGGTCTGCTGTCTCGACCCGGCGAACCAGGTCGGCACTGTATCGGATCATGGCGCCCAGCCGCGCCTGCGAAAGGTTGGCTTGCTCACGCAGACGACGTAGCTCAGCGCCAAAGAAGTGGCGCTCGGACATGGACGGCTCGAGTGGCCGTGGGGTCTGGCCCATGACACCGCCTCCTCCGGCCCTTGTTTCCGATCACCTTGAAGCCGTGCAGACATAGGGTCACTCGGCGATCGGTAGGGCGCAACCATCATCGCCCGGGCGGGTCGGGCCGGATGCGCACGTCGATGGAGGCGGGTATGCGGACAACCATTCCGTCCGCATCTTGCGCGTTCAATCTGGCAACCCGGCGAGTGAGGGTTGGAGGATGAGGGCAATCCACGGGGAGTCGCGGAGATCGACTTCGAGGCCATGGTCTACAGCAGCGACAAGCGTCGCTCGCGGCGAACCCTGCGTAGCACCTGCCCAAAGGTCTCTCCGTCCACCGGCCCTCTGCCCTGGTACAGGCCGGTGTGTGCCTACACGGTATGGCTTCCGAAGCACAGATCAGCTTCAGGTCGTACAGGGTCGGACAACGAGTCGGCATTCCCACCGGCACCGGTTGGTAGACCCTCAGCACGCAGCGCCGTGGCGCTGGCCTTCAGCGTCCCGTTTTCATCCGGCGAGCAGGTGATCGTTTTGCCCGAGGCGGGATCTTCCGGACCGTAGGCCGAGTGCAGCCCTGCCCTGCGTGGCGCGCTGCTTACACCCGGCACCCTGTCACGAGCAAATGGCAAGAGAACCCAGAGATTGGAACGCAGAGTGACGCACATAGCTGACACATCGGAGTCCTCGGAACAAGCCAGGAGCCTGCGAGATGCCCTCGTCGATCGGCTTATGACTGACGGCATGATCACTTCCTTGGTCGTGGAAGCGGCGTTCCGTACGGTCCCGCGGCATGCTTTCGTGCCCGCTGGCACACCACTCGAGGTCGTCTACGACGTAGACCGATCGGTGATCACGAAGACGGACGAGTACGGGGCGCACCTGTCCTCGGTCAGCGCCGCGTACATCCAGGCCCGCATGATCGAGCAAGCCGGTGTCGGGCCCGGGATGCGGGTCCTAGAGATCGGTTCGGGTGGTTACAACGCGGCGCTGCTGGCCGAGGTGGTCGGGGTGAACGGCCACGTCGTCAGTGTGGACATCGACGCCGACATCACCGACCGGGCCAGGGTGCTGCTGCGCGAGACCGGCTACGACGACCGGGTGCGGGTGTTGCGGGCCGACGCGGTGCGCGGCCTGCCCGGCGAGGGCGTTTTCGATCGAATCCTCGTCACGGTCGGTGCGTGGGACATCCCTCCGGCCTGGCTGGCTCACCTCGCCCCGGACGGAGTGATCGTGGTGCCGCTGCGGATGAACGGGGTGACCCGCACGATCGCGTTGCGCCGCGACGGCGACCACTTGACCAGCACCTCAAGTGAGGTGGCGGGGTTCGTGCCCCTGCAGGGCGAGGGCGCGCGGCCCGAACGGATCTTCCGGCTGCCCGACCGGCAGGGGCGGTTCGTCAGCTTGCGATTCGACGTCGGTGTCCCAAACGACGTCCGTCAGCTGGACGGTGTGCTGAACACCGAACGCAGCGAGGTCTGGTCGGGGGTCACGGTCGGGCACAGCGAGTCCTTCGCGGATCTGCACCTGTGGCTGGCCGGATTCCTGCCCGGTTTCTGCCTGCTCGCGGCGGACGACGGTACCGAGCTGGCCGACGAGTCCCGCTGGTTTCCGTTCGGCGTCGTGCGCGGTGACTCGTTCGCCTACCTGGCCTGGCGTTCGGCCGACGGCGACTCGGGCGCCGAGCTCGGGGCCCGCGCCTTCGGGGCCCATGGCACGGACGCCGCAGCGGCTATGACAGAGCAAATCCAGTCCTGGCATCAAAAGGCACGCCACAGGCCGGCACCGACGTTCGCCTACTGGCCGG
The DNA here is from genome assembly GCF_049844505.1 of Micromonospora sp. DT229. Taxonomy (NCBI): domain Bacteria; kingdom Bacillati; phylum Actinomycetota; class Actinomycetes; order Micromonosporales; family Micromonosporaceae; genus Micromonospora; species Micromonospora sp. DT229. Next base: position 26,141 of record NZ_JBNCLD010000018.1, read on the forward strand.
CCGGTACCAGCGCTGACCCTGTGCCGGGCAACGTAGCGGCGCTGACGAAGACGTACGGACTACTCACGATCTCCTGGCCGACGGCGAGCTAGCCCGCCCCAGCCAGGTGCACCCCACCCCTGTTCGACCTACTCAAGGAGCGTGAAGACCATGGCCCCGCTGCTGGAACTCGAGCGCACGGACGCCCCCACCGCAACCACCGACGACGACTTCGTGCTCGACATGCGAGTCGTGGAGTCCACGACCCCACTGGTGATCATGATGTGCAGCACGAGCGACGGCTGCGGCAGTAGCTGCAGCACGAGCGCCTGCACGACCAAATCCTGCGACCCGGTCTGATCCGGGCCTCATCCCGACCATGCTGTCGGCGTCCAACAGGGCGCCGACGGTGCGGTCCTTCCGTTGAGGAGACGTACGCCGTGCCAGCTCCGCCTATCTTCCGCAGTTCCGGCGTGATCATGGTGCGCGCCACAACGGATCCCGGCGACCTTAATGTGCCTTCTCACCTGGACCTAGCCAGCGACACTGCCGTGCTGCGGGAGGGCCTGCCCTGGCTGATGAAGACGTGGGCTCGCGCTGACGTTCGTGATGCCCTGGCCCTGGCGAGCCCCACTCTCGCCGATCAGCTCGACCGTGTCGGCGCGAGCCCCGACACGGCCACGGCCAAAGTCGTTCGCCGGGCCGTCATCTCCGTCGCCGGCTATCTGCTGCGGTGGCAGCGGCGGACCACACCGTTCGGTTTGTTCGCCGGCGTCACGATCGCTGCCGTCGGGACGGGCAGCGTTACGGTCGGACGACAACACCGCGCGGTGGCACGGGTCGACAGCGAATGGCTTAGGGCCGTGATCGATCGACTCGAGCAGCATCCGCAACTGCGCCGTCGACTGCCCGTAATTGCCGATAACACCGGCGTTGTTCGTGACGGCCGGTTCATCACCGCCCGCCGTGCCGACCCAGGCGACGGCAAGGCGGTACCTCTGCGCGACGCGTCCGTTCGCTACACGGTGCCTGTCCAGGCGGCGCTCGCCAGCGCCACCGTTCCCGTCCGGTATGAAGATCTCGTCGCCACGCTGGCCGAGCGGTTCCCGACGGCCCGGCCCGAACAGATCAACACTGTCCTCGACGACTTGTTGCGGCAGGGCGCTCTCATCAGCGCTCTACGGCCGCCGATGACGGCTGTCGACGGCCTCACGCACGTGATCGAGACAGTGACAGCCGCCGAGGGCGAGCAGTTCGGGGATGTTGCGGCCTTGCTCCGCAATCTTCAGATCGTCCGACACTTGATCAATCAGCACAACGACACCGACGACCTACGGCAGGCGGCCGCAGCCCGGACGTCGGTCGCGGAGCGAATGCGCCAGATCGTTGCCGGCAGCCGGCACACGCTTGCCGTCGACACCCACCTCGATGCTCAGATCCGCGTTCCCGAGGAGGTGGTGACGGAAGCTGTCGACGCCGCACACGTCCTGCTGCGGGTCAGCACGAAGCCGTTCGGGACGACTGCCTGGCAGGACTACCGGTCCCGATTCCGAGCCCGCTACGGCCAAGGCGCGCTCGTGACGGTGCGAGACCTGCTCGCTGACTCCGGGCTCGGCTACCCCACCGGCTACCTCGGTGCGCCTCGCGCCCATCCCAGCTGGCGCAGCGTCAACGAACGCGACGCGGCGTTCCTCGCCCTGGTGCAACGGGCAGCGCTCGACGGACACGGCGAGATCACGCTGACCGACGCGGACGTCCAAGCGTTGACCGTGGGTGAACCGGCAGACGTCGTACCGCCGGCACGCATCGAACTCGGCGTGGCGGTCCACGCCGCGTCGATCGAGGCCCTCGACAGAGGTGACTTCCGGCTGCGTTTCACCGCGGCGCCAAGCATGCCGACGAGCATGGCCGGCCGATTCATCTACCTCTTCGACGAGCATCAGCAGGCTCAGCTTGCTGCCGCCTGCGCGCCGGGCTCTGACAGCGGCGACGCGGTGGCGGTGCAGCTGTCGTTCCCGCCGCGCCGCCCGCACAACGAGAACGTGACCCGGGTTGCCCAGCTCCTGCCCGACATCGTCGCGCTCGCCGAGCATCCCACCGGTAATCCGATCAGCCTCGATGATCTGGCCGTCACCGCCGACGCCGACCAGATGTACCTGGTGCAGATCTCCACCGGCCGCCGCGTCATCCCGCACATCCCGCACGCACTCGACACCGTCGTGCAAAGCCCCCCGCTGGCACGCTTTCTCGCCGAGGTCGCCGACGCGCGCACCGCGGTGTTCGGTCCGCTCGACGTCGGTGCCGCCCGCACACTGCCGTACCTGCCACGGGTGCGGTATCGCCGGACGATGCTCGCTGCCGCCCGATGGCTGCTCACCACCCGCGACCTGTCGCCAGGGACTGGGCAGGGTTGGGAGTCCGCGCTGCAGGCGTGGCAGCGGCGCTGGCGAGTCCCTGCCCACGTCGTGCTCTGTCACGGTGAGTTCCGCCAGCCCTTGAATCTCGACCACCGCCTCGACCGGACGCTGCTGCGCCACCGTCTGGCACAGGCCGGACGGGTGGAGCTGCACGAGGACGCCACGCCCGGCGATCACGGGTGGGTCGGCCGTGCCGCCGAGCTGCTGATTCCAATGCTCGCCATCGCGCCACCGCCCCGGCCGTTGCCCCACCTCGCGCCGCCCGGTCGGCTTCAGGTGCCCGGCACCACGGACGTGGTGCAAGCGCGGCTGGCCGGCAACCCGGCCCGCTTCGACGACATCATCCGGCACCTCGCTCCATTCACCGCGGCACTGAGCGACGAGGTACACCGGTGGTGGATTCGCCGCCAGCGGGATCTGGTCCGCATCGACGCCGACCAGCACCTCATCCTCGTACTCCGACTGGCCGCGCCCGAGCACCACCCGACCGTCACCGCAGCCCTGGCCGCGTTCGCCGCCGAGCTCACCGCCCGCGGCCTGCCCGGCCAGTTGTCGCTCGTACCGCACCAGGACCACCCCGGCCGCTACGGCTGCGACGAGGCGCTTGCCGCAGCCGAGGACGTATTCGCCGCCGACACCGCCTGCGTGATCGCCCAGGTAGCAGCCGCCGCCGATCTCGGCTTGTCGGCGCAGGCGCTGGCCGCCGCGTCCATGGCTCGGCTCGCCGCCGCGTTCGCCACCGACGAAAAAGCGGGATATCGCGCCCTGCTGCGGTGCCTGCCGCAACGAACCGGGCCGCTGGACCGCGCACTGTGCGAGCAAACGCTACGACTGGCCGACCCATCTATCGACATGCGGCAGCCGCACATCGTAGAGGAGGCGCTTGTCAACGCGTGGTCGATCCGCGACACCGCCCTACGCCGCTACTTCCGCGCCCTCACCGCACAGCGCGACCCGTCCGGTCTCCTACCAACCCTGCTACGCGACCACCACATCCGTGCACTCGGCATCGATCCCACCTTCGAACAGAGCACCAACCGTCTGGCCCGCGCCGCCGCGCTGCGCGCCCTGGCCCGGACGGGTCAGCAATGAACAGGCCAGCGACCAGCACCAGGGCCAATGCCGGTCCTGAACCGCCGCCGATGAACGGCCCGGATGCCGTCCGCCAGTCATTGGCCACCGGCACGGCGGGGATCGCCCTGCTACACCTCGAACGCGCCGTCGCCGGTACCGGATCCTGGGCAGACGCGCATGCGCAGATCCGGGCAGCGGCGACCGGGCCGCTCGATGGCGGCCCACACACCGGCTTGTACTACGGCACCCCCGCCATCGCATTTCTCCTGCACTGCGCCGCCAGGGCAGACGACCGCTACGAGACAGCCGCGGCGACCCTCGAGCACCACCTGGCCCGGCTGACCCGCCGCCGCCTCACCGCCGCCACCGCCCGCATGCAGCACGGCGGTACCGGCTCGCTCGGCGAATACGACCTGTTCTACGGCCTCACCGGCATCGGCGCCCTGCTGATGCAGCGCATGCCCCGTAGCGACACCTTCGCCGATGTGCTGCGTTACCTGACGGTTCTGGTCCGCCCGCGCGAGCAGGACGGCCTCCTGCTGCCCGGCTGGTGGGCCGCCCACGACCCCGACCCGACGCTGCCGACGCCGGGTGGACACGCGAACCTCGGTATGGCGCACGGGGCCGCGGGAATCCTCGCCCTGTTTGCCCTCGCGATGCGTCACGGCCACGTCGTGGAGCACCACGCCGAGGCCATCGACCAGCTCACCCAATGGTTCGACCGATGGCGCCAGCACGACGCCGACGGCGGCAGTTGGTGGCCGCAGTGGCTCACGCTCGACGACCTACGGGCCGGGCGCGTAAGCCAGTCCGCACCGGGCCGGCCTTCGTGGTGTTACGGCACGCCCGGCATCGCCCGTGCACTCCAGCTCGCCGCGATCGCCACCGACGACCCGGCTCGCCGCGCGGACGCCGAACACGCACTCACCGCCTGCCTCACCGATGCTCACCTCAACCGGCTCACCGACCGTGGCCTCTGCCACGGCCTCGCCGGCCTCTACGCCACCGCACACCAGGCTGCCGCCGACGCCCAGAACCCCGCCCTCACCCAACAGCTGCCCGCCCTGGCCACGGCCATACAGACGGCCGCCCACAACCATGACCAGCACGGCAACGCCGGACTGTTGACCGGCCATACGGGCGTCCACTTGGCAGCCGAGACCGCACGACACGGCACGACCGGCACGGGATGGGACACATGCCTGCTGATCACCTGACCACCACCGCACTGGCCGCCAGCGTGCTCACCGTGCTCGCCGGCACCCCTGTGCAGACAGCCGCAGCAGCCGCGGCCATCGATCCCGCCGACCTCGCTGACGCCGTCGACACCTACCACCGTGCCGGTCGCGCCGCGCTCGCGGAACACGCCGCCGGCCAGTGGTACCAAGTACGCGTCGAGTTCACTGATTGGAGCACCGCGGAGACGACTGCGGTCACCTCGCTCGGGCCCGGTCTCGACCACCTTGTGACCATGGGCGCGTGCGGCGGCTGGTGGTTCCTCCGCAAATATCCCTGCTGGCGCATCCGCTTCGCCGACGCGCACGTCGACGCCGTGAACCACGTCCTCGACGATCTCACCGCAGCCGGTGAGATCGCCAAGTGGTGGCCCAGCCTGTACGAGCCGGAGAGTGCTGCCTTCGGCGGCACATCCGGCATCCGAATCGTGCACGACCTCTTCTGTGCTGACAGCCGCGGCGTCCTCACCTACCTACGCCAACCACAGCCAGCCCTCGGGCGCCGCGAACTGTCCCTCCTCCTGCTCGGCGGCCTCCTCCAGGCCGCCGGGCTGGACTGGTTCGAACGCGGCGACGTATTCGCGCGAGTCGCCCAGCTACGCCCGATCGACGACATCACCGACACCCGGATCCACGCGCTCACTGCCAGCCTGCGCGGACTGCTCGCAATAGCGCCCGACACCGACAACGCCCTGTTCGCAGCCGGCGGTGTGGTGCCCTCCGCCGCTCCATGGCACGCCGCGTACACCCATGCCGGCCGCGCACTCGCCGCCGCCGCAACAGCCGGCACCCTGCACCGCGGGCTACGAGCTGTCATCAGCCACATCGTGATCTTCCACTGGAACCGGCTCGGGCTACCCGCCCGCACCCAGGGCATCCTTGCCCGCGCCGCACTCGAAGCGTTCCTGCCCCGGAGCTGACCATGAACACCAGCGTCCAGCCCACCACTATCCACGCCGCCATCCGCCGCTTCCCCCTGCTCGGCCGACCTCGACCCGCATGCCCCGCCCTCACCGACCGCGTCACCGAAGTCGCCGAGATCGCGGAGATCGCAGCCGCGCAGAACGACAACGGCATGGCCGACGCGGCACACGCCCTAAACCTGGCCGCGCTGATCGCCAGCGACTGCGGCCTGCCGGACCTGGCCCGCCAATGGTGCTGGCAGCACATCAACATCTACCGCCAACGGCCCTCGCTTACCGCCTTACAGGCCAGCTACCTGCTCGAACCCGTCCTCAACCTCGCCCGCCTCCAGATCCGCGCCGACAACGGCCAGCCCGCACTCCACCTGCTCAAAGCGATGTACCAGGCCATCAACGCAGGTACCAACCTGGTCGTCGACGGTCAGAGACTGCCACTGGCCAACCTGGCCGGCACGCGTGATGAGCTCGGCAAGCTTCGCCGGTGGACCTGGCTACAACACCTCAGCGAAGGCATCCGCGTCTTCGCCCTCGCCGGCCGCTGGGACGACGCCGCCGCGCACGCCAACACACTTAACGGCATCGGTGGTCACCTCATGGAAGGACGGCAAGCGACGATCATCGCCCACCTCCTGCACGGAGACACCGACACCGCCCGCAGCGTCCTCGATGACAGCACCATCACCGAGCCGTGGGAACAGCAGGTCGGCTCATGTTTGAGGACCATGTGCGCAGCGCCGGGAACGTTCGGCCAACAGGTGTCCGCCATGGTCGAGCAGTTCGTCGCACACCAGCCCGTCGCCGGATACGCCGTCTATCGAGTCCGATGGGGTCTCACGGCCACCACGCTGTCCAGCGCGCACGACGAAACCACAGCCCAACACCTCCTGCACCACGTGGCAACCGAGGCCCTCGAAGCGCCTGACGGATATACCGCCCGGGAAGTCCTCGGCCACCGCACCACCCTGCACCTCAAAGAGCCACATGAGCAGGCTCTCACCCACGTCGTGACAACAGCCGGGCTCAGGGTCGGCTCAATGCCCGAGGCAACCCTCCGAACACTCCACAACGCAGTGGAGATCGCAAAAGACGCCTTACGTGCTTCGTCGGCAGCTGTTGGCGCTGGACAGGCCCGCCGACGCCACGGAAGGGCGTCGGCGGCCAGTGAAAGATCCCCATAGGCGGCCATTTACCGCCCCGCTGATGGCCAGGGTTCTCTCCGTGGATGGCCATATATCTCCCCGATGATCATGAGCAGACGCTGGTTGGCGAGGGTCGGCGGCGTGAAACGCCTGACGGCTGCCTTCAACGACGACCACGCTGCGGCCCGCGCTCTCGTCAAGGCCAAGGACGCTTGAAAGCGTTTGAACGAGCAACTGTCCCGCTGGCGGCAGATCGCCGATCACTGGATCGACAATCGCCACGACCTCGCCCACTTCACGGCGACGCTGGACGACGTCTACGCCGCGACCTGCCCTTCCATCACGAGAACGGAACCCTCATGACACGGCTGTACGCCTCCGCCGGCGCGATCGTCGTCTGCGCAGACCTCCAACATCCGCGGATGCTGCTGTTGGAACAGATCCGTACCACCGGCGAGCGCCAGGTAGTCGCCCCGAAAGGGCGCATCGAGCCAGGCGAGTCACCGCTGATCGCCGCCGCCCGAGAAGTATCGGAAGAGGCCGCACTGCACGACATGCGCTACGTCGCCTACCTCGGACAGGAGGCATACCGCTTCACCGACCACCACGGCACGCCAGCGCAGAAGACTGTCGACTGGTTCCTGTTCGCCACCACGGACACGACCGCGACCGCGCGGCAGACCGAAGGGTTCGTCGCCGCTCAATGGCACGACCTATCCGACGCGCTGACCGCCGCGAGCCACGCCAGCTTCCACAAGTACGTCCGACGGGCCGAGGAAATCATCGCCTGGCGCCGCAGCGGCCCGCTCGACTACAGCGACACCCTCAGCCAAACGGTATGGAACTTCAGCCAACCTGCCAACGCCCTGTTAGCCAAGCACCCCGGCGCTGGCGCCGCCCTCTGCGGCTCCGCCGCACGCGGAGACTTCATCGAAGGCTGGAGCGACCTCGACCTCGTCGCCTGGGGACTCGAACCCGCATCCCCGCCCGCCATCGCCCTGCGCCAACTCACCGACAAAGTCAGCCACCAAACCGGCATCCGCACCTCACTCCACCTCACCCACCCCGACGGAGACGGTGCCGATGGGCTCGAACGGCTGCACACCATGAAGCTGCACGCTGTTCTGCGTCGAACCCACATCGACGTCCCGATCGTGGCCGGCACCCGTGCAGCGTCCCTGCCGGAAGTGCCCCACACCGCCAACCTGGCCGCCGATATCGGCCATCTACGCGACTTCTCCTACCAACGCCAGGCGGCGACACCCACCGCCGACACCGACCGCATCGATCGCGCCCGCCGCACCCTGGCAGTGCTATCCAGCGCTGCCCGCCAAACCGCCCTCACCGTTGACGCACATGGATTGCTCCGTTTGCCCGACGTTGTGGCCACCCTCGACCAGCACTGGCCCGGCACTGAGGCTGCACGGCTCCTCGACGCCTACGACGCTTACCGCCGCACCGGTGCGACCAACCTCATTCGAGCCGAGCAGCTCGCCAGTCAGGTGCCTTCAGCGTTGGAGGAACTACACCACCTCACAGCCGCCCGCGACAGTCAACACACCACAATCCAGACCACCTGAGCAGCGACAATGACGAGCAGCTGGCCAACACCTGAAAGTCGCCCGGCCAGAACAGCGCCGCGCCCACGCGGCCTCTCATGAGACACCCGCCCGGACCGATCTGATCCGGGCCGAGCCCCGACCATGATGATCTTCCTAGGACTGGTCTCTGCCAGCTCTGCAGGCTGATTACCTGCAGATTTCTGCCTTTCCCCACATCGGCCTATCTCTTTGGGCGCTGCTGTGGTCTCTTGTTGGAGATCAGCAATCGACGTTTGCCCTGGTCGGTGTTGATGGATCAAGAGCAGGATTTTCAGGGCCCCGCTCGGTCCATTCGAGTTGGGCACATAACTTCTGATTCGCGGTCACATGCCTCGATGAATAAGGCAACCTGTCCGACCCGCCCCGGCTAGTACTCCAGCCGGGGATCGTGATCACGGCTCGATGAGGGCTTGTCGGGCGTAGTGGCTGGTCATAGAGCGGGCTTGGTGTCGGCGTCGGCGGATTGACCAGAGCAGCGGGTCGCAGCGTCGGCGGGTGGGTTCGATGATCAGGATGTGGAACAGGTGGCGTAGCTCGTTGACGGTCAGCGGGATCAGCCCGACTGGCTGGTAGCGGTGGCGGTGGCCGCAGGTTGCGGCGGCGAGGAAGGCGTGGGCGAGGATCGTCAGGGTGGTCCAGCGGTACCAGGACGTCCAGCGGCGGTGTTGGTGCTGGTCCAGGCCGAGTCCGGTCTTCGCGGCCTGAAACGACTCCTCGATCTTCCAGCGGCGGCCAGCGACCGCGACGAGGGTGCCGAGCGCGACGGCCTGGGGTGACCAGCAGCGGTAGAAGGCCAGTTCACCGGTGCGGCGGTTGCGGCGGATCAGCAGCCAGTGGTGCCCGCCCTGGTCGTCGGTGGCGTTAGGCAGGGCGGTGAAGGACCAGTCGTAGTAGCGGTGGCCTTTCACGCCCGGGCCGGCGGACACCCGTTGCCACGCGGTGGCGGGAAGTTCCGCAGCGAGGGCGTCGACGCGGTAGGTGCCGATGCCGGTGATCACCTGGTGCGAGCAGGCGACGGCCAGGACGTAGCTCAGTCGCAGCTGACGGAGCCGGGCGGCCAGGCGCGGATCGTTGCCGTAAGCCTCGTCGCCGGCCGCCCATCGGCACGGCAGTCCGGCGGTGACCGCGGCCTCGATCATCCGGGCTGCCAGTTGCGGCTTGGTCGCGAACCGCACGGTATCCGGGATGCCGGCCTCAGCACGTCGTTCGGGGTCGTCGCACCAGGACTTCGGCAGGTAGAGGGCCGTGTCGAGCATCGCGTGAGCACGCTGGGTGGCGTAGACCAGGTGCACCGCGAGCTGACAGTTCTCGATTTTCCCGGCGGTGCCTGAATACTGCCGCTGAACGCCGACGGTGTGCCGTCCCTTCTTCAGGTCACCGGTCTCGTCGATGACCAGCACGGCCTCAACCTCACCGAGGTGGTGCCCGACAAACTCGCGCACGTCGCTACGCACGGCCGTGTCGTCCCACGTCACCCGAGTCAGCAGGTCCTGCATCCCGTCCGGGCCGGCGTCCCCGGCGTGCTCCGCGATCGTCCAGCAGTTCTTCCGCGGCAACGGTGCCAGCAGGCCCCGCACGAAGGCCCGCACCCGGCGGCGAGGCTCCGGCCTGCGGAAACGCTGCCCGACCGTCAGCATCAGGTCGTCGAACAACACCCGCCACCGCTGGGCGTCTACCCTGTATCCGGCAGCCACCGCTGCGTCATGGTTGGTCCACACAACTATCCATGATCGACGGTGGCTGCCCTCGTCCCCGCACCGACACTGACCCGCAGCTCAGCCGAGGTCAACATCCCCGGCTGGAGTACTAGGGTCGGAAATCCGGCCCAGTCCAGTCCGTCCGGGCCAGTCCCCCGACGTCCGAGCACCCACGGAGCACCCCCGACCATGGCCGATCAGGGCCGGATCGACAGCTACCCATCGCCGTACTGTGTATCGCGAACTATCGGCCGCAGAGTCCGACCTACCGGGCAAGTTCGCTCTTCGCCAGGCCGCAGCGCGGTCCCTCGCGGGATCCGGCTTTCCACCACCACGTAGGGCCGGGAGCGTATCCGCTTCTGGCCCTACTGAAAGGGTTGGTCGGGCGCAGTGCGGCGTCGGGAGCATGTAGCCGGTCGGAAGGACAGCGGGAGGCAGGGGCGCCTTGCCGGGGAAGGCACCCCTGCCTCCCGCTCGGGTGCTCCCGGCGATGGCCAGTCGAAGATCCGAGTCACCTTGACGGTGATACGCCGGGGGGTAGCTGTCGACGCTGAGGTACCCGTAGCTTTACCCTGTCACCACGGGCTCGATCCACCAGCACCGCGAGCACCTGCTCATCCATGACACCGGCCCAGCGGCCGGCTCCTGCCCAAGGTGATCTGGGTCGTCATCTGGCGCCTTTCGCTTGATCGGTCGATCAGCCGCTATTTGAACAATCCCTCCTACTCGCTTGGCCTTTCAATCATTCCAAGCTTCTCCAAAAGTCGCATTCGCGCGGCTTGAACTCGGTCGTGATAGCTTGGATCAAATATCTCCGGCAGCGTTGTTTCAAGCACACCGCCAATTCGATACAAAGGCATCCAAACCGCCTCGTCACTCAACGGGATTCCTTGCTCCTGCAGGCGATGGATCCAGTCGGACATCACAAGCGCCTCATCTACTGTGAGCCTAAGCTCAACAGTGGGTTGTTCCTCCATGCGATCGCCTTTCCGCTGGATCCTACAGCACACCATCATTAATCAGGTAGGCGAACTGGTCCGAGTTCGTCGCGGATCTCCACCCACCGAGATACATCCCCGCATTAGGTCCACTTGCAGCGAATGAGGCATGGAGCCCCCTGGAATCCACATAGTGGATTGCATCCTGCCCGCGGAAAGTTCCACGCATCGATATGGTGCCGGGCGCTTTGACGAAACTCTGAACTGCGGCCACAAACCGCTCGCCGTTAATTTTGTTGAAGTCGCCAAGGATTCCGAAATCAGCAGCATGCATTTGACCATCGTTGTTCTTGCTCATGTAATGGTGGCGAAGCTTGTTGCCATCTATCCACGTCCTCGGGCACGCGCCCGTGTTGTGGACGAGGACAGCCGTGTTGCCGACGATCACATAGTACGTGTGGATGTCGTCGACCGTGAGGTTGTAGGCGAGCGAGCGCCAGGAGAACTTCGAGGTACCTTCAGTGACCTGTACGGGTTCTCCAGCGGGGTTGGCTAGCTGGTCGCCTGGTTGAAGCATGTCGGCGCGCATCCATTGGCGATCACTTTCACTCCAGAAGGAGTGGTCCTCAGTAGTTGCGAGGGTGATCCCTTCTACACCAACGGAGCGCAGGTCGTCCTCGTGGATCCAAACGTGCGTGACTTTACGTTTGCCGCTTTTGCCAGCCTCTGGGTCACTTGCTTGGACTTCGTCGCCAACCTTGAGTTCGCTGAGGGCCTTGGTTGTTCCGTCCGCCATCAGGACCCTAGTCTCAGCGCTAAAGCTGCATGCGACTCTCGCTCCGTCAATGGCGTTGTCGGCGCCACGTATTAACTTGTATGCGCCCTTCAGGATTGCACCCCCAAGAAGGCCCGCTGCCGTCCAAGCGCAACCCGAGGCGCTACCTTGGGTGCAGTCTCGCACGTCGGCGTACCCGCTGACTTGCGCGATGAATTCAGCTCCTGCTTCGATTCCACCGGGATCAGACGCTGCGCAGGCCTTCGGGTTGTTGTTGCACCAGACCCTGGAGAATATTCTTCTCTGTTCGAATGCCGGAAGATCCTCAAAGTAGGTCTTGAACTCCTGGAAAGCAATCCAGTTAGGTGTCAACAGATTGGCAACGCTGTTCTCTCCGCCGAGGGTGGAGTTTCCAATGTCGACCCTATTGCCACCGCCACCGCCGTTTCCACCGCCGTTTCCGCCGCCGTTCCCACCACCGCCGCCGTTGCCACCGCCGCTCGGGGGGTTTCTGGGTGCGGTTCGTCTGCAGTCGCTGTCTTCGCAGGGGATGAAGCCGGTGGGGTCGGCGAAGGTGGTGGCGTTGTTCTTGGCGTAGCTGTAGGCGTTCCACTGTTGGGGGTCGGTGAGGTCTTGGAGGGGGTCGACGCTGATGAAGCGGCCGAGGGTGGGGTCGTATTCGCGGGCGCCGAGGTGGGTGAGGCCGGTGTCGTCGCGGGTGCCGCCGACGAAGCCGCGGGTGCCGAGGAAGATGCTTGGAGGAGTGGTGCGGTCTTCGCCGTATGGCATGAGCCGCTTGCGGTTCGTTGTCAGGTTGTCGGCGTTGATCTGGACTTGCTCGGTGCCGTGGTGGTCTCCCCCGCTCCAGACGAGGCCGGTGTGGGTACGGACGGCGACGGTGCGGCCGGCTGCGGTGTAGTAGCGGGTGCCGTCGGTTTGGGTGGCGCCGGCGGCAAGGGTGAGCTCGGTAGCGCCCAGGTAGAGGGTGGTTTTATCGGGGGCTCGGCTGATCAGCCGTTTGCCCTCGCTGTCGTAGATGTACGTGGTTTCGTCGGTGCCTTCGGTGACGGTGTCGAGGCGGCCTTCGGCGTCCCATGCCAGTTGCTGCGCTGCGCCGATTTCGGTGTGACGGGCGAGGGTGTTCCCGCTGGCGTCGTAGGTGAAGGTTCGGGTTGGTGTGGTGGCGAGGGGGCCAGTTGCGGCGACGCTGGTGAGAGCGTGGGGGCGGCTGGCGCCGGGGTTGGGGTGGGTGTAGGTCCAGGTGGTGTTGCCAACGGGGTTGTGGTCGGTTTGTTTGGTGCGGTTTCCGACGGTGTCGAATTCCCAGGATCGCCAGTAGGGGTCGATGTTGCCGCCTCGCTGGGGGGACTGGTCGCAGACGGTGGCGGATGGGGTGTTGCCGGTCCAGGCGGTGGTGAGTTGGCGTAGTGGGTCGTAGCGGAAGCATTCGATCTGGTCGGCGGTGCCGTTGGTGCTGCCGAGGATGGAGGTGATGTTGCCGATGGCGTCGTAGCGGTAGGCGGTGCCGTACTTGGGGGTGAAGGAGCCGGGGGTGTTCTCCAGGTCGATGCTGCTGGCGGCGAGTCGACCGGTTTGCTGGTCGAGGGTGTTGGTCAGCCGGACTCGCTTGCCGGCGGAACCGAGAAGGAGTTGGTGGATGGGGCCGTATGCGTAGAAGCTGGTGGCGGCGACGTAGGTGTCCAGGCCGGTGACGGTGGTGGGGTAGCCGTTGTTGTCGTAGCCGTAGGTGATGGTTTCGGCGGGTAGGCCCCCTACAGCTGCTTGGCTGCTGCTTGTGAGGTGTCCGGCCTTGTCGTAGGTGAGGGTGCTGGTGTAGGTGCCAGCGAGTGCTCCTTCGGCCGCCGGGATGGTCACGGCGGTGCCGCTGGGTTGGTAGGCATCGGTGTAGCCGGTCACGGCGGTGGTGTAGTTGCCGCCTACGTCGTGGCGGGTGGAGGAGGTCAACTGTCCCTTCGCGATGGTGTCGTAGACGTAGCTCGCGAGTTTGGTGCCTGTGGTGACATCACCGGCCCAGCGGCCGACGACGCGGGATTTGCCGTCGTACTGGGCGGAAACCTTTTGTCCGCGTCCATCGATGGTGTAGGCGATTCTGCCGGCAGGGTCGTAGTGGGTGGTGGTGGTGCCGGAGTCTGGGTCGGCTTTCTGGGTCGGGCGGCCAGCGAGGTCGTAGGTGTTGGTCCAGATGTTGCCGGCAGGGTCTACGGCTTTGGTGAGTTGGTTGAGGAGGTCATGGGTGTAGGTGGTGCTCTGGTAGGTGTTCGGGTTGGTGGCCGAGGTGTACTGGTCCAGGCGGGTGATGTTGCCTCGGACGTCGGTGTGGCTGACGGTTTTGGTGCCGCCGGTCGGGGGAATGACCGTGATGCGGTCGCCGTGGTAGGTGGTGGCCGTTTGTCGCCACGCCGCTCCGAGTTTCTTGTCCACCTGGGTGGTGGCCCGGTTCAGGTGGTCGTAGCTGGTCTCGCGGATGGCGGGGACGGTGGCCAGGTTGGGGTTGACGAGCCCGGCTCCGGCGGCGGAGCTGTTGTGGAAGGGGGCGGTGGTGGCGGCGATGTTGCCGCGTGCGTCGTAGGTGGTGGCGGTGACGATTCGTCCGCCGTTCGGGCCGGGCTGCTGCGCTTCCCTGATACGGGCGAGGCCGTCGAGGTATTGGAACGAGGTTAGGTAGACAGGGCTGCCGATGTGGGATTGAAGTGTCTCGGTCTTGGTGCGTGCTGGGGCGGTCGGTTGTCCGATGCCGCTTGAGATGATCTGGTAGCTGAACCGCAGCGACGGCACCTCGGAGGACTTAGCCTGCCCTGGCAGGTACACCTCTGCCAGGCGACCGACTGGGTCGTAGACGAGGTCGGTGACCTTGCCGTTCAGGTCGGTGATCTTCGACGGTTGACCGGTGTGCCGGTCGATCACAGTGGTTACGGTGTGGTTGAAGCCGCCGCCAGCGGTACTGGTGATCCCGTTGTCGGGCCAGTTGATCGCTGGACTGTAGTTGGTCGTGGTGGTCAGTCCTGCGGGGTCAGTCGTGGTGCGGATCCGGCCCATGTTGTCGTAGGTGCTGCGACCACTGGAAATGTAGGCAGTCGGGCTGGCGTAGGTGCGGGTCTCGGCGACGTTACCGTCGAACGGGGTCTGGGAGCCTTCAACGGTGTAGGTGTCGTAGAAGGTCACCGCGCGTGAGAGGAGTGTGCCCGATCCGCAGGTGTCGCCGGACCAGGTTTCCACCCGCTCCGGGAAACTGATCATGTAGTAGGAGTTCGGTGCGTCACGTTGCGCGTAGGTGTACGAGGTGCAGGTGTTGTCCGCGACGCCGACCTGGTTGTACTGATGAAGCCGGATCGGCAGCCCGTACGTCGACTCGTAGACCGTCTTCTTTTCGCTGTGTCGCCAGCTGCCGTCGTCGAGTTTGACGCGGGTGTTCTCCAGGCCGGTGCGGGTTTGGCGGGGGTTGGCGTAGCCGGGGCCGTTGTAGCTGCCTTGGATGACGTGGTCGTAGCGGGTGCTGGCGACTTCGGTGTAGGAGGCGTTGGCCGGGTTGGCGTTGTAGGTGGTCATCCGGTAGTGGCGGGTTTGCAGGGTCCGGCCGGTGCGGGCGTAGTGGTCGTCGTAGGTGTCACCGGCGTAGTCGGTGACGGTGGTTTGTTTGATACCGCCGCCGCTGCCGGGGTCGTAGATGTCGTGGTACATGCCGCGGAAGAAGTTCGACATCCACACCGTGTACTTCGACGGATCCGTGCCGGAGCCTTGCACCACGCGGACGCGGTTGTAGCCGGCGAAGGTGCTCCACGACTCGTACTCGTCGGGCACGAGGGGGTTGTTGGGGTTCTTCCAGGCTGGGTTTCCGACCGTGTAGTCGTACTGGGTGACCTGGTCCGGTGACCCACCCACCTGGTCTTTCACCACCACCTTTTTGACCAGGTACTTGTGGAAGATGCCGAAGCCGGGGTCGGCGCCGGGTGGGGTGTGGAAGATCGGGTAGCAGTCCTCGGTGTTGACGTCCCAGTTACCCACCTTGCCGTTGTGCCAACTGTTGTAGCCCGACTGGTTCGACCCGCCCTGCGGGCACGGCTTCTGCGTCCCGTACGTGACCTCCGTCCGCCGACCGAAGCCGTTACGGACCACCAGCAGGCGGGGCATCCGCATCGCGGACACACCGAGTCCGGACTCGTCGTAGTCGACGCGGCCGTCGCGGAAGTTCGGCTGCACGCCGTCGACGTAGTCGAAGTCCACCGGCGGCAGGTCGATCTTGTTCGCGTCCGCACCGATCAGGCCGCTGGGGCGTATGTAGTCCAGGACGAAGGCCCGCTCGGTCAGGCCGGTGGGGTTGGACACCTTGTACCGCAACTGAACCCGAGCGATGTTGTTCCACTCTCCGGTGCCGGCGTTCCACTGGTAGGAGATGACGCGGTCCAGGATCCTGCTGGTGAAGAACGACTGGGTGTAGTTCCCACACGACGACGACCCGCAGACCAGGTCACCCGGCACGTCCGGGTAGGAGTTCGGGTTCGACGACAACGCCGGACAGGTCGCCGGCTCGTTGTTGAACGGGTCATCTTCGGCGGTGCGCTCCACACACCGGTGCGCCCACCCGAACACCACCCGGCCGACCGGAACCGCGCCCGCCTCGGTGACGTTCTTTGCGTACTCGATCTCCGACAGATACCCACCGCGGTCGTACTCCAGGATCGACCCGCTCAACGCCCGCTTGTAATGGTTCGTCTCCCGCGTCCAGTGCAGATACGTTTCGTTCTCGTTGGCATCGCGAACCCGGTCCAGGTTCCACCGCCACGGATCCCGACACGACGCCGGATACACGTCGTAGCAGGGCTCGCCCGCCTCGTCACCGAGGAACGACATCTTCCACACCGAGTCCCGCACGAACCCGAACCGGTACTCCGTACCGTCCTGCGTCCACACCTTCCAATAACCGTCGTCCTCGGCCCCACCCGCCAGGAACTCCACCCGCCACCCGAGATCATCGACCGGCTTCCACACCCCCGCCGTCGTCTTCACGATCTGCGTCGACTGCCCCTGCAACGAGATCGTGATATGCGACGCCCCCGCATCATTCGTCGCCGACTCCCCGTCCTCACCATCCGGGGACTCCCAACACATCTCCGTCTTATGCGTCCGACACGGCTTGTACGTCCGCTCGACATAACCCGGCGAGTACGACCACCCCAACCCCGCCGGACCCGACTGGTTGTTCGTCCCGTGCGTCATCCCATCCACCGACGACGAGCTGTACGACAACTCCAAGCCCAGGGTCTGCCCGTACGGCAACGGCGGTTCCGGCAGCGGATACGAATACGTGAACGACCCGGCGCTCTCCCCGACCTGCCACGACCCCGACGGCTTCAAATCCGTGGCCGTGTACGAACCCGTCGACCCACCCGACGCCGACGACGCCAACGCATACACACCCGTCGACTCGACCGCCGACTCCGGACCGAAACCCTCGAACACACCCGTCCGACTACCGGCGGCCGTCGCGTCGCCGCCGACCTCGACCACCGCCGTCAACGTCTTCGCGTGCGGATCGTTGGTAGCCGACACCCACACCGGATCCGCCGAACACTCCGGCACCTCAGGCGTCGTCGCCGCACACCCCGGCAACCGCACCAACGTCAACCGGTCAGCGAACGAACCCCCATACGCCTGCGCGAAATCCGAGTAATCCACCACCACCTGCACCGCACCCGCACCAGCCGCCCCGTCCGCACGGGAAAGCGAATACAGGGGGCCCGCGTTACCCAACGCCACCGACGTCGCCCGATCGAACGACCGCACCCGCACCGACCCGACCTCACCACCGGCCAGGCCACGCCCTGCCACACCCTCACCCGCGGGCGCCTCACCGGCCGGTTCGACCGTCAACCCGAACGCCTGCCGATCCCCGGCATCACCCTGAAGGTCGAGGACCGCCTCACCACCCTCAGGAAACGTGCCCGCCGGAAGGGGATCAGTCACCGTAACCTCGTCATCCGGATCCGGATCCTGCGCCTGCTGCCGCACCCCCACACTCGCCACCGACGTCGAATCACCCGGCTCCAACACCGGCCCCGCCGCAACCGCCGGGCCACGTAACTGCACCACCGGCAACAACCCCAGCAACACCGCGACCGCCAAGGCTCCCGCCCTGACCCTCCCCCGCGCCCCAAAACGGTCAAACGCAGTGCCCCCACGGCGGCCAGCAAGCATCACAACGCCCCCCGTCGATCCAAGAAATTGATCGACACGCTAGACACCCCATCGACGCCCACACAAGAGCATGATCGACAACCGTCCGTTAAGGACGGTCACCGAACGCACCCATCAGGCGGGCCGCCAGATCACACCTGCCGCCGAATACCGTCATAAAGCGCGCATCAAGGGCCCACCTCTCCACCGGCCCAGCCAACGCCTTCACGCAACGAGATCTTCAGAGAATTTTCAGCAAGAAAATTTACTGTCCGAGGCGACCTACGACCTACCACACAAGTCATCCGAAATCAGGGGGATAGGACAGAATGCCCATAGACTAACGAAAAGCTCGCCGTGACCTCAAGGCCACTCGGCCGGGACAGCGCCGCGCCCAAGCACGCGACCTCTCGCCAGACACCCGCCGGAACCAGTCTTGATCCGGACCAAGCCAGGGCGAGGATGATCTTCCTGATGTGTGCGGCGTGTGCTCTCCAGCCGATACCACCCTGGGTCAACCCGTGCCAATCTTGGTCACCGCGGCCCACCGCCGGTCGAAAACCGGGGTTGATGTGGTCGGGCGGTGGTCATGGGCTGCGGGAACAGGGTTTCCGACGACGTGGGTGAACGTGGGCCACTCCCTGCCACCCCAGGTGAACCCCCAGGTCGCTAGACTAGGCCCTCGCGCCCTCGTAGCTCAGGGGATAGAGCATCGGTTTCCTAAACCGTGTGTCGCAGGTTCGAATCCTGCCGGGGGCACCAGGTCACAGCCATGATCACCGATCACCGATTCGCCTTCCGAGACCGAATCGCCTCGCTGCCTTCGGCCGGCTCTCGTCCAAGTGGTCAGAGACAGACCGGTCGACCAAGATGATCTTCCGGAAGGGCGCTGGGTGGCTCGGTTCAGCTAGCCGGCAGGGCGTACCACCGGCCGGCTTGGACCTCTCGCAGTTCGCCCAACTGGGAAAGGTAGGAGCATGCCGTGCGCAGCTCCTCGATCGACGGTCGGGCGTCCGACTGTTCGTCGAGGAACCATTTGATCCGCCAGGCGTCGAATGCCTCGACACCGTCGACCAGGTCGACGTCGACCTCGCGGCCTTGCTGATCCGTCATCCGGCAGCCGGCGCCGTGAACCGAGTACTCGATACCTGTGCTCGACATGCCCTCCCGGGGCAACGTTCGCGTATGCCTCACTGCCACCATCAGATCCAGGACACAAACAAGATCCGGATAGGCGTCGAGCAGGTCCGACCGTACGCGCTCCAGGGCTGCGGCGTAGCGTCGTACTGACTCGATCGCCAACTCGGCATTCTCGATCACATGATCAGTATGTCCGCCTGACAGTCGGCAGCCGTGGGGGCAGAGTCTGCCGGACGCCGACCTGGGAGCATTCCGGCGTGACGTCAGGGCAGCCGCTCCCACCCAGCCGGGTCGAGGTGGAGGTTCACTTCGCGGCCGTACTGTCCGGCGGCAGCTCTCGTGCGGAGGTGGATCGCTGGGCTGAGCGGGCCCGGCGGGACCTGGCGGACGTGGAGGTCGACGAGGCGGTGTGGTGGGCCCTGGGAGTTCTCGCCGGCCTCGATCTTCGCCACAGACCGGATCAGCCGTACCTGCACGATGATGCGCAGGTGCGGGAATGGCTCGCCGAGTTCCGGCGACGGTGCGCCGGCTCCGGTTGATCTCGACGCGGTGCGTACGCCGATCGTCCGGATCTCCACGTGGTGTTGACGCGGTGGGTGCCGCCGCGCCGGGAGAATGAGCCCGTGGCGAGCGCGCGGAGATCGACCGGGTTGCCTCGGCTCGCCGGGGTCGGCGGGTCGGTGCTCGGCGTGGTGGCGATGGTGGCCGGTACGGCGATGGTCGCGCCCGATGGTGCCGAGCGGGGTGCCGATCTGGTGGCCTGGTTCCTCGTCGGGTGCGCCGGGGTGGCCGCCGTCGCGGTGTGGTGGTGGCCGGTGCCGGCCGGTGTTCTGGTGACGGTAGCTCTGCTCGGGTACGTCGGGGGGAACTTCCCCGACGGGCCGGTTCTGCTGGCGGGGCTGATGGTGCTGTTCGCACTGGGTGGGGCGCGTAGTCGGTGGGTCGGGTACGGGTTCGCCGCCGGCATGTCCCTCGTCGTGTTGGTGGCCGGGGCGGTCGTGGACGGTGGGCCGGGGGTGGTCGACCTGGCCTTCGTGGGTTGGTGTGCCGCAGCGGTGTTCGCCGCCGACGCGCTGACGGGAGTGCGGGAGCGGCGGGCGGGGCGGCGGGAGCGGGCGCGGCTGCGCGCTGAGGCACGGCGGCGGGAGACGGATCGGCGGTTGGCCGAGCAGCGGCTGCGTATCGCCCGGGATCTGCACGACAGTGTGGCCCACGCGATGGCGACGATCAACGTGCAGGCGGGCATGGCGGGGCGGGTGATCGACAGCCGGCCGGAGGTGGCGCGGGAGGCGTTGGAGGTGGTCCGGGCGGTCAGTGCGACCGTGCTGGACGAGTTGAACGCGATGGTCCGGGTGCTGCGTTCCGGGGAGGAGGGTGCCCCGTTCGGGCCGGCGCCGGGGCTGTCGGATCTGCCCGAGTTGGTGTGCTCCGCCCGGCAGTCCGGTACGGCGGTGCGGTTGGATTTCGCCGTACCCCCTGGTCGGGTGCCGGGGCCGGCGCAGTTGGCGGCGTACCGCATCGTGCAGGAGTCACTGACGAATGTGGCCCGGTACGCGAGCGGGGCCAGCGCCCGGGTCGCGGTCAGCTACGCGGAGGAGGCCGGGTTGCGGGTCGTGGTCGAGGACACCGGATCGGATTCGCCCCGGCCGGTGCCGGGGGGTGGTGTCGGCATCGCCGGTATGCGGGAACGGGCGGTGGCCACCGGTGGCTCGCTGGTGGCCGGGCCGACCCCGACGGGTGGGTTCCGGGTCACCGCCGAGTGGCCGAGCGGGCGTACGGCGTCGCCGGAACGGTCCGAGCAGTGTGCGGAGGGGTTCGGGTGATCCGGGTCGTACTCGCCGATGACCAGGTGCTGGTCCGGGCCGGTTTCCGGGCCCTGCTGGCCCTTGAGTCGGACATCGTGGTGGTGGGTGAGGCCGATGACGGTCGGGCGGCGGTGGAGACGTGTCTGCGTACGGTCCCGGATGTGGTTCTGATGGACATCCGGATGCCGGGGGTGGACGGCCTGGCCGCCACCGACCAGATCGTGGCCGATGACCGGCTGGCCGGGGTCCGGGTGCTGATCCTGACCACCTTCGACCTGGACGAGTACGTCTTCGCGGCGCTGCGGGCCGGGGCGAGCGGGTTCCTGGTCAAGCACACCCATCCGGACGAGCTGGTCCGGGCGGTCCGGGTGGTGGCCGCCGGTGAGGCCCTGTTGTCACCCGGGGTCACCCGACGGCTGATCGCGGCGTACGTGGAAACCACGCCGGTGGACGAGTCGGCCCAGGCGACCGGTTCGGTCCCCGCCGGCATGGCCTCGCTGACGGAGCGGGAACGCCAGGTGGTGGTGCGGGTCGCGGCGGGCCTGTCGAACGACGAGATCGCGGCGGAGTTCGTGGTCAGCCCGACCACGGTACGCACCCATGTGAGCCGGGCGATGGCCAAGCTGTACGCACGGGACCGCGCCCAGTTGGTGGTCTTCGCCTATCAGAGCGGCCTGGTCCACCCCGGTCCTGGTACTTCCGGCGTCGAGCCGGCCGGGGGCGGGCCGAACACCTGAGGTAGGGCGGTCTCCACACTGGAATGACGACATGATCCGGCCCGAAGCCGAGGCTGGAGGTCATGAGAACAAGCATTCACGGGAGCGCACCGGCGGTGCCGGACGACGCCGCGGTCGTCCTTGACGGGCTGACCAAACGGTACGGCGACCGGACGGTGGTGGACCGGCTGACCATGCACATCCCCCGAGGGGCGGTGGCGGGGTTCGTCGGTCCGAACGGTGCCGGTAAGACGACCGCGATGGCGATGCTGCTGGGTCTGGTGCGACCCACCGGCGGTACGGCCAGGGTGCTCGGCCAGCCGGTCACCCACCCCGCCCGCTACCTGCGGCGGGTGGGTGCCCTCATCGAGGGGCCCGGCTTCTATCCGGCGTTGACCGGGGTGGAGAACCTGCGGGTGCTGGCGGCGCTGGGCGGTCACGACGAGGGACGCATTCCGCTCGTGCTCGACCAGGTCGGGCTGGCCGGGCGGGGCGGGGACCGCTTCCGGGCGTACTCGTTGGGCATGAAGCAGCGGCTGGGTATCGCCGCCGCCCTGCTCGGGGATCCGGAACTCGTCGTGCTGGACGAGCCCAGCAACGGCCTGGATCCGGCCGGGATGGCCGAGATCCGCCGACTGGTCGCGGAGATCGCCGCCGGGGGCCGTACCGTCCTGCTCTCCTCCCATCTGCTCGGTGAGCTTGAGCAGGTGTGCGACTGGCTGCTGGTGCTGGACCGTGGGGTGCTGCGGTACCAGGGGTCGACCCGGGCGCTGACCGCCCGCGCCGGGTGCTGGCTGACCGTGGCCACCGAACATCCCGGCGACACCGAGCGGCTGCTGGCGCTCCTGGTGGCCGAGGGTCTCCGGGCGCGGCGGCAGGGCGGCGAGGTGGTGGTGGAGGTGCCCGCCGAGGAGGCCGACACCGGCCCGGCGGCGGGGGCCCGGATCAACCGCCTGGCGTACGCCGATGGCCTCGTCCTGGCGGAGCTGCACCGTACCCGGGCCAGCCTGGAGGACCAGTTCCTGTCGATGCTGGGGGGTGCCGGATGATCCGGGCCTTCCGCGCCGAACTCGTCAAGCTCCTGCGGCCCCGGCTGCTGGTGGCCACCGGCCTGGTGGGGCTGCTGTTCGCGGTGGGTTCGGCTGCGGCCGGCATCCTGAACGCCCAACCCGCCGCCGCCGGGGCCGAGGGTCCGGTGTTGGAGGGGTTCGCCCGGCCGGAGGGGGGCACGCTGGCCTTCACCATGGCCGCTTCCTTCGCCGGTGCCTTCCTGTTGGCGGTCTTCGCCGGTGCGGTGGGTGCGGAGTTCTCCCGGGGAACCCTGCGCACCCTGCTCATGCAGCAGCCGGGTCGGCTGCGACTCGTCGCCGGGAAGCTGGCCGCACTGCTGCTGTTCGCGGCGATCGCGATCGCCGTCACGATGGTGGCCAGTGTGGCCGCCTCGGCGGTCTTCGTGAGCACCATGGAGGTCTCCCCCGCACCCTGGTTCACCTCCGCCGGTTGGGGTGCGATGGCCGCCGACTACGGCCGGGTGTTGCTGGCGGTCACCGGCTGGGCGCTGCTCGGTACCGCGCTGGGGGTGCTGGTCCCCTCGGTGCCGGTGGCGCTGGCCATCGCGGTCGGTTGGGCCGGTCCGGTGGAGCAGGTGCTGGGTGAGGCGTGGGTGCCGGCCGGCCACTGGTTTCCCGGCCTGCTGCTGGAGTCCCTGCTGGATCCGGAGCCGGGTGGTCCCGGCGTGACCCGTGCCCTGCTCACCCTCACCTGCTACTGCCTGCTGGCGGTCGGGGTGTCGCTGGCCGTGCTGGGTCGGCGTGACGTGACGGCCTGAGCGAGGGTCCCGGGCACCCGGCCGGTCAGGGTGTCCGGGTCAGCCGCGCTCGGCGGCGCGCCAGGTACTCCCGTTCGGCGGGGTCGTGGGTGAGGTCGATGGCGCTGTCGTACGCCGCCACCGCCTCCCGGTGGCGGCCGAGTCGCTCCAGCAGGTGGGCCCGGACGGCCTTGGCGGGCTGGAATCGTCGGGCCCGGTCGTCGGCCGGGTTCGTCAGTTCGTCCAGCCGGGTCAGCCCGGCCGCCGGGCCCTGCACCTCGGCGGTGGCGACGGCGAAGGCGACGTCGCCACCGAGCGAGGGTGCGACCGTGTGCAGTACCCGGTGCAGGTCCAGCAGGGCCGGCCAGTCGGTGGTGCCGGTGTGCCGCCGGGCGCAGTGCACGGCCTGGACTGCGGCTTCGAGTTGGAAGCGGCCGAGTCGCCCACCGGCGTGGGCGGTGCGCAGGTGCTCGTGTGCCCGGTGGATCAGGTGATCGTTCCAGCGCGTCGGGTCCTGCTCGGCCAGTGGCACGAACCGCCCGTGGGCGTCGGAGCGGGCGGGCAGGCGGGCGGCGGAGAGTTGGACCAGGGCGGCCAGCCCGTGGGCCTCGGGGTCCTCGGGCACCACCGTGGTGAGCACCTCGGCCAGGTGCAGGGCCTCGGTGGGTACCGGGCGGGCCTGTGGGCCGGTGGTCGCCCAGTCGATGACGTACGCCCCGTAGATCGCTTCGAGGACGGCGGCCATCCGGCCGGGCAGGTCGGTGCGGTCCGGGATGCGGAAGGGGATGCGGGCGGCCTTGATCCGCCGCTTGGCTCGTACCAGGCGGGTGGCCATCGTCGTGGGGGGTATCGAGAAGGCCCTGCCGATCTGGTCGGCCGTGAAGCCCAGCACGGTGTTGAGCATCAGCGGGGTGTGCGCGGCGCGTCCGATCGCCGGGTGGGCACAGACGAGCATCAGTTCCAGCCGCCGGTCGGGAATCGCCTCGGGGTCGAGGTCGTCGAGGTGTACGGGGGTGTCCCGCTCGATGTCGAGCGGGACACTGCGCCGCCACTGCGCCGACCTCCACTGGTCCCGCAGCCGGTTGCGCGCGACCGTCAGCAGCCACCCGTCGGCGTTGTCGGGTACGCCCCGGTCGGGCCAGGTCCGCAGGGCCCGCTCGAAGGCATCGGCCAGGGCGTCCTCGGCCCAGACGATGTCGCTGGTCGAGGTGGACAGCAGAGCGAGCAGCCGTCCGTAGCTGTCGCGGGCCGCGACGGCTGCGGCTGCCCGCCCCGCCTCCCCGGTGGTCAACTCGTCCAGGCCCCGTCGACGAAGGCGGTCGCGGTCGGGCGTAGCTCGATCGTGCCCCACTGCGCGGCCGGGCACTTCTCCGCCCAGCCGATCGCGGCATCGAGGTCGGGTACCTCCAGGAGGAACACCCCGGCCAGCGCCTCCCTGGTCTCGGCGAAGGGCCCGTCCTGCACCCGCAGGTCACCGTCCTTCCGGGTGATGGTGGTCGTCGCCGCGGCGGGTTGCAGAATGTCGGCCGACAGCAGCACCCCGGCCGCACGCAGCGCCCGACCGTACGCGTCGAAGGCCATCTTCGCCTCCGCCACGACCTCCTCGGAAAGCTCCCCCTCCCCCGCCTCGGGGTAATGAATCATCAGCGCGTAACGCATCCTGCTCTCCTTCGCTGCCGTTGTGCCGGTGGGCGTCTACACCCGGATGACGATCGGCCGAGGCCGAATTCGTCACCCCACGCACCGCAGTGTCGTCTCCCTCCCAACCGGCGGTGCCGCCGGTCGAGTCGGGCAACTCGCCAAGGTGATGCAACCCCGCGAGCGGCACCTGGCGTGACTAACTCGACTCAGGGATCGGAGGCACGGATGGGCGATCGCGACACGGCGTTCGCGGAGTACTTCGCGGCGAGGTCCACCGCGATGCGCAGTACCGCGTACCTGCTCTGCGGCGACTGGCACCGGGCGGAGGACCTGGTTCAGACCGCTTTCACCAAGCTGTATCTGGCCTGGCACCGGGTCTCCCGGCACGAGGTCCTCGACGCCTACCTGCGCCAGATCATCGTCCGCACCTTCCTGGACGAGCGAAGACGGGGCTGGTGGCGGCGGGAACAGGTGGACGGGGCGCACTCTGAGCGAGCGGGGCCCACCGAGGCGCCGGAAAACCGGCTGGTGCTGCTCCAGGCCCTGGCCGCCGTACCGCCCCGCCAGCGGGCCGTGCTGGTCCTGCGCTACTGGGAGGACCTGCCGGTCGACGAGGTCGCCAACCTGCTGCGCTGCTCGCCCGGGACGGTCAAGAGTCAGGCCGCACGCGGCCTGGACACCCTGCGCGGCCTCCTGTCACCCACGTACAGCGGCTCCGAGAAAGGTCGATGATGGACGGACAACAGTTGCGCGAGGCGTTGCGGGACGAGATGACGAGCCTCACCTCGCCACCGCCGCTGGGCACGCAGGCCATGCTGGGCACCGCCCGCCGGGCCCGCACCCGTCGCCGTACCTTCCAGGCCTGTGTGGGGTCGGCGGCGGCGGTCGTGGCCGTCGCCTTCTTCGGAACCTTCGCCAGCCCGGGTGTGGGCGGCGGGTGGAGCCCTGCCGCACCCCTGATCGGAGGACCCTCGTCCGGGGACGACACCGCCTCCCCCTGGCCGACCGGGCCGGACGGTCTGCCGCAGGAGGACCGCACCGCGCGGGCCGGCACCCGGTACGACCGGGGAGCCGAACTGCTCGACCAGCTCCGCACCGTCGTGCCGGCCGGCTACACCGTGCCGACCTCCCCGGAGGCTCCGTCACACCAGGCGCAGTACGACCAGACCGTCAACGGAGTCGACGTGTGGAACTACACCTCCTCCATGCCCCTGGCCAAGGGCGACTGGTCGGGCCACATTCTGGTCGAGGTGCACACCGCCGGCAATCAACTGGCGACCGAGCCGTGCGCCCTGGCCCGCCAGTTCTGGGGCATGCAGGGCGACTGCGAACCGGTGACGGTCGCCGCCGCACAGGTGGGGGTGGTGGTCGGCCCCGGTGGCGAGGACCGGTTCGACCAGTGGGCCGCCTACCGCCACCCGGACGGTGTGGTGGTCTTCGTCGCCCAGGCCATGAACCGTGGCAGCAACCAGCAGGGCGGCACCGAACTGCCGTTCTCCGAATCGCAACTGGCGGCCCTGGCCGTCGACAAGCGGTTCCACCTCCAGTAAGGCCAGACCCCTCAAGATCCGCCACCATATACCCCCACCCGGTATATGGTGGCGGAGAGGAGGGATGAGATGGCGCATGACGCACACCGTCCCAGCGGCGACCAGCACGGTGGACACGACAAGCACGCCGGCCACGATCCGGAGGCGTTTCGGCGCAAGTTCTGGCTGAGCCTGGTCCTGACCGTACCGATCGTGGTCACCAGCCACATGGTGATGGACTGGTTCGGCTACGAACTGGACTTCCCCGGGATCGGCCTGGTGGGGCCGGTGCTGGGCACGGTGGTGTTCGGGTACGGCGGATGGCCCTTCCTCCAGGGGGCGGTGCGGGAGATCCGGGGCCGGGCCCCCGGCATGATGCTGTTGATCGCGATGGCGATCTCCGTCGCCTACCTGGCGTCCCTGGCCACCGCGGTCGGCGCGTTCGACCTGGACTTCTGGTGGGAACTGGCCGCCCTGGTCACCATCATGCTGCTCGGGCACTGGCAGGAGATGAAGGCGATCGGCCAGGCCCGGGGTGCCCTGTCGGCGCTGGCCGCGTTGTTGCCGGACGAGGCGGAACGGCTCGACCCGGACGGTCAGGCCCAACAGGTGTCGGTGGCCGACCTGCGGGTCGGGGACATCCTGCTGGTGCGGCCCGGTGGCCGGGTGCCGGCGGACGGTCGGGTCGTCGAGGGTCGGGCCGAGGTGGACGAGTCGATGATCACCGGTGAGTCCCGGCCGGTGGCCCGGGCCACCGGCGACCGGGTGGTGGCCGGCACGGTCGCCACGGACGCGGCCCTGCGGGTACGCGTCGAGGCGGTCGGCGACGACACCGCCCTGGCTGGCATTCAACGGCTGGTGGCGCAGGCCCAGCAGTCCAGTGGCCGGGCGCAGGTGCTGGCGGACCGCTTCGCCGCCTGGCTGTTCTACCTGGCCACCGCTACCGCCGTGGTCACCCTGCTGGTGTGGACCCTCCTCGGCGACCCGCGCGAGGCGGTGGTGCGTACGGTCACCGTGCTGGTCATCGCCTGCCCGCACGCCCTGGGCCTGGCCATCCCCCTGGTGATCGCCCTGTCCACGGCGGTGGCCGCCAAGGGCGGCATCCTGGTCAAGGACCGGCTGGCCCTGGAGCGGATGCGCACGGTCGACACGGTGCTGTTCGACAAGACCGGGACCCTGACCCGGGGCGCGCACACCCTCACCGGTGTCGCCGCCACCGCCGAGCGACCCGGCCAGGACGACAGCGGGCAGCAGACGGTGCTGGCCATCGCGGCAGCGGTGGAGGGAGACAGCGAGCATCCGCTGGCCCGAGCCATCGTCTCCGCCGCCCAGGCGCAGGGGCTGCGGCGTACGGCCACGGGCTTCCGGTCGTTGACCGGCCGGGGCGTACGCGCCGAGGTCGACGGGGTCGGGTACGCCGTGGGCGGGCCGGCCCTGCTGCGGGAGTTCGAGGTCACCCTCCCCGAGACGCTGGCCGGGCGGCAGGAGCAGTGGTCCCGGCGGGGCGCTGCCGTCCTGCACCTGCTGCGGCTGGACGACGGTCGGGCGGAGGTGCTCGGTGCCCTGGCTCTGGAGGACGAGGTGCGGCCGGAGGCGCGGCAGGCCATCGCCGACCTGCGCCGTCAGGGGGTACGGAAGATCGTAATGATCACCGGGGACGCCCGTCCGGTAGCCGAGGCCGTCGCCGCCGACCTGGGGTTCCGGGCCGGTGCGGACGAGGTGTTCGCGGAGGTGCTGCCGGCGGACAAGGACGACACGGTGGCCGACCTGCAACGCCGAGGGCTGCGGGTGGCGATGGTCGGCGACGGCGTCAACGACGCCCCGGCGCTGGCCCGCGCCCATGTCGGCATCGCGATCGGCGCCGGCACCGATGTGGCGATCGAGTCCGCCGGGGTGGTGCTGGCCTCCTCCGACCCGCGCGGGGTGACCGGGGTGATCCGGCTGTCGCGGGCCGCGTACCGGAAGATGATCCAGAATCTTGCCTGGGCGGCGGGCTACAACGTGGTCGCGCTGCCACTGGCCGCCGGTGTGCTGGCCTGGGCCGGGGTGGCGCTGAGCCCGGCGCTGGCGGCGGTGTTGATGTCGGCCTCGACGATCGTGGTGGCCCTCAACGCCCAGTTGCTGCGCCGGGTCCGGCTACGCCCGCAGTAGGTCAGCCTCCGACCGGGTAGGCCCGGGTCTCGGCGGCCTGCACGGCGGCCCAGACCGGTTGGCCCGGGGCCGGTTTCAGGTGGGCGGCGGCGGCCGGGGTGACGTCGGCGGCCACCTCGATCGGGCCGGTCAGTTGGATGCGCAGGTTGTCGCCGTGCCGCTGGATGCCGATGATGGTGGCCGGCCAGGTGTTGCGGGGGCTGCCGTCCGGCCGGTGCGGGTACAGCGCGACCGCCGCCGGGGCGAAGGCCACGAAGACCTCCCCGTCGTACGGGTCGCCAGTGGTCAGGACCTGCCCCTCGGCGAGCCGGACCTGACCGCCGGTGGCGTGTCCCCGGTAGAGGTTGAGCCCCACCAGGCGGGCCACGTAGTCGGTACGGGGTTCGGCCGTGATGGTGGCGGCATCGCCTTCCTGGACCACCCGGCCGTCCTCGATGATCACCAGCCGGTCGGCGAGCACCAGGGCGTCCAGCGGATCGTGGGTGACCAGCAGGGTGGCTCCGGGGTGGGCGGCCAGATGCTGGTGCAGTTGGGCTCGGGTGTCGAGTCGGGTACGGGCGTCCAGGGCGGCCAACGGCTCGTCGAGCAGCAGCAGCGCCGGTTCGACGGCCAGAGCACGGGCCAAGGCGACCCGCTGGGCCTGACCACCGGAGAGCTGGCGAGGCTTACGTCGGGCCTGCTCGGTCAGGCCCATCCGGGCCAGCCAACCGGCCGCCCGCTGCCGGGCCTGCCGCCGGTCCAGGCCGTGCCGACGCGGCCCGAAGGCGACATTGTCCAGCGCGCTGAGGTGGGGGAAGAGCAGGTAGTCCTGGAAGACCACCCCGATCGGCCGCCGCTCGGTGGGAACCCAGGCCCGGCACTCTGGGCGGTCCAGGTCCCGTCCGGCGAGGGTCAGGTGCCCGGCGGAGAGGGGGTGCAGACCGGCCAGGGCCCGCAGGGCGGTGGTCTTGCCGGCACCGTTGGGCCCGAGCAGGGCCACCACCTCCCCGGGGGCGATGGTCAGCGGCAGGTCCAGTCGGAAACCGTCCCGGTCGACCACCAGATGCGCGTCCAGCAGCCGGGTCATGGCGTGCCCACCCACCGGTCCCGCAGGCTGGCCAGGATCACCACGGAGACGGTGAGCAGGATGAGGCTGAGCACGATGGCGGCCTCCAGGTCGGTCTCCAGGGCCAGGTAGACGGCCACCGGCATGGTCTGGGTACGCCCGGGATAGTTGCCCGCGAAGGTGATGGTGGCCCCGAACTCGCCGAGCGCGCGGGCCCAGCCCAGCACCGCCCCGGCGGCCACCCCGGGGGCCACCATCGGCAGGGTGACCTGGGTGAAGGTGGTCCACCGACCGGCTCCCAGGGTGGCGGCGGCCTCCTCGTACCGGGTGTCGGCTCCGCGCAGCGCACCCTCCACCGCGATGATCAGGAAGGGCATGGCGACGAAGGCCTGCGCCATGACGACCGCGGTGGTGGTGAACGGCAGGGTGACCCCGAAGGTCTGGTCCAGCCAGGAGCCGACGAGTCCGCGACGGCCGAAGACCAGCAGCAACGCCACCCCGCCGACCACCGGTGGCAGCACCAACGGAACGGTGACCAGGGCGCGTACCAGCCGGCGACCGGGAAACGGCACCCGGGCCAGCAGCCAGGCCAGGGGCACCCCGAGGACCAGGCAGAGCAGGGTGGCCAGGGTGGCGGTCTGCACCGACAGCCGCAGCGCGGTGAGCACCCCCGGTTCGGTGAGCCGCTGCGGCAGGGTGGCCCAGGGGGTACGGGCCAGCAGCCCGATCAGGGGCAGCAGGAGAAACAGCAGGCCGATCGTGGCGGGTACCAGCAGGGCGACCGGAACCCGGCGGGTGTGGCGGCTGTCGGGTCGACGCACCGGCTACGGCACCTGGAACCCGGCGGCGGCGAGCACCGCGCTACCCGCCTCGGAGCGGAGGTGTTCGACGAAGGCGCGGGCGGCGGTCGGGTTGGCCGCGCCGGTCAACACCACTACCGGGTAGTCGTTGACCGCCCCGGCCGACTCCGGGAACTCGACAGGCTCGACTTCGGCGGCGGCCCGGGCGTCCGTGCGGTAGACCAGGGCGGCGTCGACCTCACCCAGCCGTACCTGGGCCAGCGCCGCCTTGACGTCCTGGGTCAGGGTGACCGGGGTCAGGGCCACCCCGGCGGCCTCCAGCGCCGCGCGGGCCGCCGCCCCGCAGGGCACCTGCTCGGCGCAGAGGGCCACCTTCCGGTCCGGCCCGGTGAGATCGCGCAGGCTGGTCACCCCGTCCGGGTTCCCCTGGGGTACGGCGATGACAAGCTGATTGCGTACGAAGGTGACCGGCTCACCGGCGGCGTTGCCGGCCTCGACGACGGTGGCCATGGGGGCCGGCGCGGCGGCGGCGAAGACATCGGCCGGGGCACCCTGGTTGATCTGGGCGGCCAGGGCGGAGCTACCGGCGAAGCTGAAGATCACCTTCACCCCCCGGGCTGCCTCGAAGTCCTCCCCGATGCGGGTGAACGACTCCGTCAGCGAGGCGGCCGCGAACACGGTCAACTCGCCACCGACCCCATCGCCGGCCCCAGGTGGTTCGGCCCGGTCGTCGGCGCAGCCGGTCACGAGCAGTACGGCGAGCACCCCGACGGCAGCCAGAGTGGTACGCAGCCGGGTGCAGGTCTTTGCGGTGCTGACGACGGTCACGCTGGCCGCGAGCCAACGGGTTGGTCGGCGGGCGATCCAGTCCACGAGCGCGGTCACCTTGCTATCTTGACGGGCCCGGTCCGGGGGCTACCCGCCCCACCCGGCCTCGGGAGCCGTCTCCAGTGACCTGACGGCCACCAACACGGAGCGTGACCGGCGGTATGGACAGCAAACGTGCGATTGCTGTCCGCTCGCGTTGGGGGCGCTCTGCGTTCCGGCCCGTTGCTCAGGCGTTGAAGTTGCCCGCCTTGATGCCCTGCACGAAGCCGGCCCACTGGTCGGCGTTGAAGGACAGCATCGACCCCTGTCGGTCCTTGCTGTCGCGGACCATGACGGCCTGGGGCGGTGTGGCGACCTCGACGCAGTTGCCGCTTGAGCCGGACCTGCTGCTCTTGCGCCAAGTGACGCGAGTCAGGTCCATCCCGTGCCCTCCTAGGTGAGGTCTGCCGCAATCGCACGCAGCGTATCTCGCGTGGGCTTGGGTGCCAGCGCAAGGGCTTGCAGTTGCTCGTGTGCCGCCGCGTACGCAGCAACCTCGCCGGGCCGTTCCAGGTATAGCGCTCCGGTCAGGGTGTCGACGTACACCATCCGCTCTTCGGCTGCGTGCGGATACGGGTCGGGCATCGGCGGGAAGTCGAGGATCACGAAGCTGCCGTCGAACCCGACTCCAGCCGAGTACGGCAGCAACTGAATCTGGACGGTGCTCCGCGTCGATTCTTCGATCAGCCGCGCGAGCTGCCGTTGCAGCACCTCGGGACCGCCGACCATCCGGCGGGCCGCGCCCTCGTCGATGACCACACGCAGCATCGGCGGGTCGTCCCCGGTCAGAATGGCTTGCCGCTCCATCCGCAGCGCTACCTGTCGGTCTACTTCGTCACCTCGCATCGGGACGGGCGCGCCTTCGAACGCCGCTCTCGCGTACTCCTCGGTTTGCAACAGGCCGGGAACCATCTGGCACTCGTAGGTGCGGATGACAGACGCCTCGGACTCCATCCCGACATACGCCGCGAACCAGTCCGGCAAGACGTCGCTGTACCGCTGCCACCATCCGCGCTGCTTCGCCTGGCGAGCCACCGCAATCACGGCCTCGGCCTGGTCTCCAGCCACGCCGTACAACGCCAAAAGCGCTCGCACGTCGTTCGGGTGTGGCCGGACCTCTGCCGTCTCGATCCGGCTGAGCCAGCTCGCGTCGTGGTCGACGCGCCTTGCTGCGTCGGCTGACGTGATCCCCGCCGTCTCGCGGAGCTGCCGGAGGGTCAGCGCCAAGCGCCGGCGCCTGACGGTAGGGCTCTGACGTTGAGGCATGTCGTCATCTTGCCACGCGGAAGACCAAAAATTCCTTTCGCAGACACGCAGTCCGCAATCTTGTTATCCGCATATTGCGGATTGCCCTTGTGCATGGGACGGTGTTGCCGGGTGTGGCGGTCAGATGACCGTGAGTGGCCTGGCCGCCATGCCGCTTACGAGAGGAGGCGGGATGGGCAGGCACGTCAGCTACGACCAGTACGTGGTAGCCGTAGCTCTCACGCTGGCCCGACGACATCGGCCCGTGTGGTCGTGGGAGAAGTGGCGGCGGGTCTGCCGGTGCGGGGGCGAACTACCCTGCCGGGCCAAGCATCGCGTGCCGATTAACCGGGGTCACTGGCCGGGTGGGGTTCGATGACCACACACGGGCCTGTCCTTCCGTTCTGGACGTGCGCGGGATGTGAATTGCCCTGGCCCTGTCGCACCCGACGCCGCGAGCTGCTGATCGAGTACGAAAACGCTCCGGTGTCCCTCGCCCTCTACATGGGCACGCAACTGGTGTCCGCTGCGCAGGACATGGGCTGGGCTCCCGCTGGCGTTCTTCATCGCAGGTTTCTCGGATGGCTGCCATGACCGAGGTTCCGTACTTCGTCCAGGTGGCCTGGGTTGTTCTCGATGACCACACCGTCAAACGCTGCGACCGGTGCTATCCGGACGGCTGGTGCCCGCGCGTCGCGGTCTCGCGTGCCCGGGTCTTGGCCTGGCGCAAGGTCAGGCACCTGCGGTGATCACGCTCCAAGCCGGTGACCTGCTGCATGTAACCCGATCTGCCAGCG
Organism: Micromonospora sp. DT229; assembly: GCF_049844505.1. NCBI lineage: Bacteria > Bacillati > Actinomycetota > Actinomycetes > Micromonosporales > Micromonosporaceae > Micromonospora > Micromonospora sp. DT229. The sequence goes on from NZ_JBNCLD010000018.1 coordinate 59,654, forward strand.
TGCAGTTCCACAAGCCGATCATGTTCCGGGTGATCCGGGTGCTTGACTGGACCACCTACGACGGGTGGATCTGGCTGGAGGGCTACCAGCTCGATTCCCGAGGTGACGCCGTGGCGCGGCGGTCCATCTTCGTGATGAAGGCCGGACTGCGGGCCGCCCCGGCACCCGTGGTGGTCGGGCAACCGAGGCGTAAGAGGGCTCCCAGCCGACGCGCGACGACCTGAGTCGTATCGACGGGTGCGCGGGTCGCCCCCGGACCGGCTTGGAACGCCTCGGACCGTTGAGGAACGCACTTTCGAAGTACCTGGAACTAGTAGCTGATCACGAGCGACCAACTTCACGACGTCGCCCGTTGAGAGGAAACCTATGTCCAGCGCCACCTTCGGTCGGTTCGCGCGCCCGGCCGTACTGCTCACCGGGGTTCTCCTCGCCGGCCTGATCGCCGGTTGCGGCTCGTCCGACGACGACTCGACGGCCGCCAGCGGCCCGTCAGCTACCGCCTCTCCCTCCGCGACCCAGGCTGCGGCCGAGGGTGTGCTGACCGTCCAGGACCCGTGGGTCAAGGCGGCCGACTCGGGGATGACCGGGGCCTTCGTCACCCTGGTCAACAACACCGACACCGATGTCACCATCACCGGCGCGACCTCCTCCGTTTCGCCGATGGAGGTGCACGAGATGACCATGCGTGACGGGCAGATGGTCATGCAGGCCAAGGAGGGCGGCGTGGTGGTCAAGGCGCGCAGCGAGTACCGGCTGGAGCCCGGCGGCGACCACCTGATGTTGATGAACCTGGCCCAGCCGGTACGGGCCGGTGACGAGGTCAGCTTCACCCTGACCTTCGCCGACGGTCGGACCCAGACCTTCACCGCCGTGGCCAAGCCGTTCACCGGCGCCCAGGAGAGCTACGCCCCCGGTCACGGTGAGCCGTCGCACGCCCCGCACGGTGCGCCGTCGCACGCCCCGTCGGCCAGCCACAGCCCGGCACCATGACCTCGACGAGCCGGCCGGTGAGCCGACGCGGCCTGCTCACCGGGGGCGCGTTGGCCGCCGGGGGCACCCTGGTGGGCGCCGCCGCGGTCGCCGCCACCCGCGAGGCGGGTACCACCGGCACCCCGGCCCAGGTGCCGGTGGCTACCCTCGGCGAGGCGGTCGAGCCGTTCCACGGCGTACACCAGGCCGGTGTCGCCACCGAACCCCAGGCGCACGCGGCCTTCGTGGCCTTCACCCTGCGTCCCGGCACCGACCGGGCCGCTCTGGGCCGGATGATGCGCCTGCTCTCCGACGACGCCGCCCGCCTGACCCAGGGTCGACCCGCGCTTGCCGACACCGAGCCGGAACTGGGGCTGCTGCCAGCCCGGCTGACGGTCACCTTCGGTTTCGGTCCCGGCCTGTTCACCGCGGCCGGTCTGGACGACCGGCGGCCCCCCTCGGTGGCGGACCTGCCGTCGTTCCCGATCGACCGGCTGCAACCGCGCTGGTCCGGTGGGGATCTGCTGGTGCAGATCTGCGCCGACGACCCGGTCACGGTCGCCCACGCCCAGCGGGTCCTGATCAAGGACAGTCGACCCTTCGCCACCGTCCGCTGGGTGCAGCAGGGCTTCCGGCGGGCCGCCGGGGCCGAACCGGGCCGCACGCAGCGCAACCTCTTCGGCCAACTGGACGGCACCGCCAATCCCAAGCCGGGCGGGCCGTTGGAGACGGCGGTGTGGATCCCGGACGGGCCGGACTGGTTGCGCCACGGCACCACCCTGGTGCTCCGGCGGATCAGCATGGACCTGGAGACCTGGGACCTGCTGGGCCGTTCCGACCGGGAGTTCAGTGTCGGCCGACGGCTGGACACCGGTGCCCCGCTGACCGGCACCGGCGAACACGACGAGCCGGACTTCGCCGCCGTCGGCCCGGACGGGCTGACGGTGATTCCGGACTTCTCCCACCTCACCCGGGCCCACGTCAGCGACGACCGGTTCCGGATTCTGCGCCGCCCCTACAACTACGACGGGGTGCCGGGCGCCGACGGTACCGCCGACAGCGGGCTGATCTTCGCCTCGTACCAGGCCGACATCACCCGACAGTTCCTGCCCATCCAGCAGCGGCTCGCCGAGCGGGACCTGCTCAACGAATGGACCACCCCGATCGGCTCCGCCGTCTTCGCCATTGCGCCCGGTTGTCCCGAGGGCGGCTGGGTCGGCCAGCAGCTGCTCGGCTGAGGAGGAGAATCGTCATCATGCGCACCCGACTCCGCCACCTGTCCGCCCTGGGCCTGGTAGCCGCCCTGCTGGCCGCCACCGCCCTGCTGGTCGCGCCGGCCACCCCGGCCCACGCGCACAACGTGCTGCGCAAGGCCACCCCGGCCCAGGACGCCGAGCTGACCAAGGCACCCAAGAAGATCACGCTGGACTTCCTGCAGAAGCTGAACCCGGCGTTCACCACGATCACCCTCAGCGATGCCGACAAGCAGCCGGTGGCCACCAGCGAACCGGAGGTCGAGGGCACCAAGGGCACCGTCACGATCGACTCGACCCTGCCCAACGGCGTCTACACGGTGGCGTACCGGGTGGTCTCCAGCGACGGGCACCCGGTGCAGGGGTCGTACAAGTTCACCGTGGCCGACCCGAGCGCCACCGCCGAGCCGAGCCCCAGCCCGAGCCCGGAGCCGACCGAGCCGACGGAGAGCCCCAGCCCGACCGCCGAGCAGACCTCCGTCGCGCCTGCCAGCCCTGCCGCCGGCGACTCCTCCGGTGGCGGTGCGGGTACGGCCGCGCTGCTGACCGGCGCCGTCCTGCTGGCCGCCCTGGCGATCGGCGCGGTGGTCGTCCTGCTGCGCCGCCGCCGCTCCGGTGGCAGCGCGGCGTAGGCATCACACCGGCGTGACCTGCGCATCGAGCCCACACCGGGGTGGCCCGAGGCGCTGGCCGCGCCGCGTGTCGGTCAGGTGACCAGCCCGTCGGCGCGGCGCCGGAACAGCGCCGTCGTTGCCGGTGAGTTCGGCGGCCCGGAGGAACTCGTCGCGAGCCGGCCCGGCGTGGCCCAGCCGGGCCAGCAGTTCGCCGCGCACCGCCGGCAGCTGCGGATAGTCACGCAGCGCCCGTTCCTGCGCCAGCTCGTCGACAAGCGACAGGCCCCGCCTCGGATCACCCGCCAGCCCCACCGCGGCAGCCCGGTTGAGCAGCACCACCGGGGTCGGCTGGAGGTGGGCGAGGACCTCGTACAGGGCCACGATGCGGGGCCAGTCGGTCTGCTCGGCGCGGGTCGCCCGGGCATGGCACGCCGCGATCGCGGCCTGGAGGGTGTAGCTGCCGATGCCCAGCGCCTCGGCGCGGGCCAGCCCGTCCAGTCCGCGCCGGATCAGCAGCCGGTCCCACGACCGGCGGTCCTGGTCGAGCAGGGGCACCGGCTGACCGGCGGCGTCGACCCGGGCGCGCAGCCGCGAGGCCTGGAGTTCCATCAGGGCCAGCAGGCCGTGCACCTCGGGCTCGGCGGGAAGCAGCCCGGCCAGCAGCCGCCCCAGCCGCAGCGCTTCGTGGCACAGCTCCGGACGCGCCCAGTCCGGGCCGCTGGTCGCCGCGTACCCCTCGTTGAAGATCAGGTAGACGACCTCCAGCACCGCCGCGAGCCGCTCCGGCAGCTGGGCGCGGGTGGGCAGTTCGAACCGCACGTTCGCCGCGGCGAGGGTCCGTTTCGCCCGGACGATGCGTTGGGCGGCGGTGGATTCGGAGACCAGGAACGCCCGAGCGATCTCCGGGGTGGTCAGGCCGCCGAGCAGCCGCAACGTCAACGCGACCTTGGCCTCGCCGGAGAGCACCGGATGGGCGGCGGTGAAGACCAGCCGCAGCAGGTCGTCGCCGATGTGGTCGTCCAACTCGGCGTCCCGGTCCGCCTCGGCGTACTCCTGCCGGATCTGTATGTCCCGGGTCAGCAGGGCGAGCTTGCGCGCGTACCGTTCCTGGCGGCGCAGCCGGTCGATGGCCCGATGCTTGGCGGTCGCCAGCAGCCACGGCCCGGGATTCTCCGGCACCCCGGTCTGCGGCCAGCGTTCCAGGGCCACGACCAGCGCGTCCTGGGCCAACTCCTCGGCCAGCCCGACGTCGGCGACGAGCCGGGCCAGGCGGGCGATCAGCCGGGCCGACTCGATCCGCCAGACCGCCTCGACCGCCCGGTGGGTGGCCCGCCTCGCGTCGTCGATTGTGGAATCGGTAGCCGTCACGGTACCGATTCCACCATCTCGTCAGGCTGCCGGCGGGAAGTCCTCCGGCCCGAACACCTTGCGCACCTCGGTCTCACCCGACCAGCCGGACCACATGTCCCGGTGCAGCTTCATGAACCGCGAGGTCCATTCCACCGCCTCCTCCCGATCGCGTACCTCCCAGACCGCGTAGCTGATGATCTCCTTGGCCTCGGCGAACGGCCCGTCGGTGACGGCCAGCTTCCCGGCGGAGACGTCGACCCGCCAGCCGGCTGCGCTCGGCAGCAGCCCACCCTGGTCGAGTAAGACGCCGGCGGTGGTGGCCTCCTCGCCGAGCTTCATGATCGCTTCCATCAGCTCCGGCGGGGCCGGGGTGTCGGGCTGGATGGCCTTGAGCAGTGCCAGGTACCGCATGTCGATCTCCTATTTGACGGACGTCAGTGGGTCATGCTGCTGCGGTGGTGCCACATCGTCAACGACAGCCAGGCCCAGACCAGCAGCATGGCGGCGGTGAACGCCAGGTTCGTGGCGACGTGCCCGCCGCCGGCGGCCATCGCGACGAACCCGGCCAGGAACAACACCCCTGTGGTACGCGACAGGGCCGCCCAACCGCGCCGCCGGTCAGCGGTGAAGCGGCGAGCCAGGCCGAGGCAGGCGGCGGCGAGGCAGCTGAAGCCGATCGCTCCGGCCCCGAAGTGCAGCAGTCCGTGCCAACTCATGGTGCCGGTGTCAGCGGGTGTGCCGGCGGGGAAGCCGAGGGCCGGATCGGCGCGGAAGATCCCTGCGGCGATCATGCTGAGGCCGTAGGCGGCCAGGAGCCGGGGCGGCCAGGTGCTGCCGACGCCGGGTCGCAGTATCCGCCGCAGGCCGAGCGCACCCGCGATCACCAGCAGGCCGGTGATGATCAGGTTGGTGACCTGGATCCAGCCCCAGTCACCGTTGGCTAGCAGGCTCCAGGCGTGCCGGGTGAGATCGAACCCTTCGCGGGTCAGCGCCTGGGTCAGCGACACCACCACGTAGCCGGGGCCGGCGAGCAGGCCGAGCATCAGCAGCAGCCGCGTCCTCGGGTCGGCTCCTGGAAGGTGTCGCGGGCTCGTCCCGGTGACGGGTTCGCGGGGTGGTGCGGTCGCCTGTCCGACGCTGACCGGGTTGCTGGTGCGGGACATCTCCCGGCTCCCTTCGCTGTCCGGGGCGCGCCGTTCGGCCCCGCTACCAGGAAGCTCGAACGGGAAGACCGGAATTCGACACCACGGCCCAACTTTCTTCGAGAAATTTCTCGGGCGGGGTCAGGCGCCGCGCGGGGCGTACATGATGACGGCCACCCCGAGCAGGCAGATCGCCGCTCCGGTCAGGTCCCACCGGTCCGGGCGGAAGCCGTCGAAGATCATTCCCCAGGCCAGGGAGCCGGCGACGAAGACCCCGCCGTACGCGGCCAGGATGCGCCCGAAGTTGGGATCCGGCTGGAAGGTGGCGACGAACCCGTACGCGCCGAGGGCCAGCACCCCGGCGGCGACGAACCACAGCCCTCGGTGCTCCCGCCAGCCCTGCCACACCAGCCAGGCCCCACCGATCTCGGCGACGGCGGCCAGCACGAACAGCACGACGGAACGCAGCACGGTCACCCGCGCACCCTACTGCGCGTCGCCGGGGCGGCGATGAGTTGCCGGAGCTATCCTCGTCCCCCGTTGAGGAGGTGGTGACCGTGCCGCCCGAGCAGCCACCGGTCGATCCGGACGTCGACCTCCGCGTCCCGCGCCAGCGTGCCGAGTTGCGCGGCGGCACCCCCAGCCTGCTGGCGGCGATCGCCCTCGGCGGCATGATCGGTGCCGTCCTGCGGCACGGCTTGGCGGTGGCGTTTCCACACTCCCCCACCGGCTTTCCGTGGGCCACCTTCGCGGTCAACGTCTCGGGCTGCCTGCTCATCGGCGTACTGATGGTCTTGATCACCGAGGTGTGGACCGCGCCTCGACTGGTCCGGCCCTTCCTCGGCGTCGGGGTGCTCGGCGGATACACCACCTTCTCCACGTACGCCGTGGAGGTGCAGCAGGCGATGGCGGTCGGCGCGGCACGCACCGCGCTGCTGTACCTGGCCGGCACCCTGGTCGCCGCGCTCGTCGCCGTCCGCGTCGGACTCACACTCACCCGGCTGGCGACCGGCATGCGACGCCTGCGGAGCAGCGGGTGACAGTCCTGCTCGTGGCGCTCGGCGCGGCCGTCGGCGCACCACTGCGCTACCTGCTCGACCGGGCGGTGCAGGCCCGGCACGGCTCGGCGTTCCCGTGGGGCACCCTCACCGTCAACGTGCTGGGCTCCCTGATCCTCGGGGTGCTGATCGGTGGCGCGGGAGCCGGCGCGGTGCCCGGTTCCCTGGTCGCCCTGCTCGGTAGCGGCCTGTGCGGGGCGCTGACCACCTACTCGACCTTCGGTTACGAGACGATCCGCCTCGTCGAGACGGGTGCCCGTCGGTACGCCCTGGCCAACGTCGTGGTCAGTGTGGCCGCCGCGCTCGGTGCCGCGTTCGTCGGCGTCACCCTGGCCGAGGCGCTCCCCGTCGTCGTGTCGGGGCCGACGAACTGCGGCGCAGGTTGACCCGGGGACGGACGCCCCCGGCGGTGGGTTAGTCGATCGGGTGGGCCATCGTGGTGGCGAGAGCCACCGCGCCGGGCAGTCGGGTGTCCTGCCGCAGGAACTGCACCACCACCGGCACCGGGGAGCGGAGCACGCAACCGTACGGACGGTCGAGGCGGACGGCCTCCGGGTCGATCAGGTCGTTGACCCGTACGTGCCGGATCCGCCGAGCGCCGACGACCAGCCGGTACGGCCCGACCGGCTCGGTGTCCTCGTAGTAGAAGTCGAGCCGCAGGTCCGCCTCGGCGTCACCGGGGTTGAGCACGCACAGCTGGTCGAAGCTGGTGTATTCGGGCTCCGGGGCGGTGCCGCCGAACGGGATGCGGCCGCCCGGCACCATCCACACCCGCGCCCCGAGCTGCGTCATCAGGTCTCCTCCAGCAGCCGGGCCAGATCGGGGGTGAGGAACACCCCGTCGGGGTCGAGGCGACGACGCGCCGCCTGGAAGTCGTCCCACCGGGGCAGCAGCGGGCGCAGCTCGCGGGCGGTCAACCAGTGCTTCTTGCCCCAGTGCGGCCGGCCACCGTGCTGCCGGAAGACCGCTTCCATGTCCCGGAAGTAGTCCTCGTACGGCAGGGAGGTGTTCTGCAGACAGGCGATGGTGGTGGTGGAACGGCCGTACGCGTTGCTCAGCCAGATGTCGTCGGCGGCGATGGTACGGACCAGCACCCGCCAGCCCACGTAGCGGCGGTGCCGGGTCAGGATGCGCCGTCGGACCTCGGCGAAGCAGGCCGGGAACGCCTCCGAGGGCAGCATGTACTCGATCTCCTCGAAGCGCAGCTCCCGGCTCTGCGGGATGGTCTGGTGGGTCGGCCCCACGTCGACCTCCCGGAACGCACCCTCCGGGCCGGCCTCCAACCGCTGTCGCGTCGCCCACCGCTGATCGTCCGGTGCCTCGTCCGCCCGGTTCATGGTCCGGACCTGGGTCAGGTCGCTGCGCGGATACCAGTAGAAGTCCATGTTGCGGTTGGTGTGCTGCAACTCGGCCAGGTGGTCCAAGGTCCACTCGACCGGCGCGCACCAGGCCCGTCGGTGCAACTCGTAGCGGGGCTGCACGTCGAGAGTCAGCTGGGTGACCACACCCAGCACGCCCAGCGACAGCCGGGCGGCGGGCAGCAGGTCGGCGTTGGACTCCGCCGAGATGTCGAGCGTCTCCCCGGTGCCGGTGACCAGCCGCGCCTCGGTCACCTGGGTGGACAGGTTGCCGAAGCCGAGGCCGGTGCCGTGGGTACCGGTCGCGGTGGCACCGGCGATCGACTGATAGTCGACGTCGCCGAGGTTGTCCATCGCCAGACCGGCCTCGTAGAGACCTTCGCCGAGCGCCTTGAGCCGGGTACCGCCCCGGACGGTGGCCCGTTCGCCGGCCTGGTCGACCACCCCCACCATCCGGTCCAGGCTGACCAGGATGCCGTCGGTACGCACAAGTGGGCTCGACGAGTGTCCGGAACCCACCGGCCGCAGGGTGCGGCCCGACTCACGGGCGCGCAGGATCACCTCCCGCACCTCGTCCTCACCGGCCGGTTCGACGCGCTCGGCCGGGGTGAAGGAGAGGCTGCCGGACCAGTTCACGAACGGACGGGACACCTCACCTCTCCCTCCACTTACCCGCGCAGGCGCTTACCCCGCACCTCGCGGGGTAGTCGTAGAGGCAGAGGCCCCTACGTCCCCGCCCGGTGGGGAACCATGCCGGCCTGATGAGCGACTATCGGTACATGGGGTGCGAGCAGTGGCGGGAGATTCTGTCGGCGCAGTTGGACGGCGAGGCGACGCCGGATGAGGAAGGTGCGGCCGACCGCCACCTCGACACCTGTGTGCCTTGCCAGGGCTGGTTGGAGCAGGTCACCACGGTGACCCGGCGGGCGCGTACCCAGGTGGTGTCGGAGCTACCGGACCTGACCGGGGCCATCCTCAGCGCGGCGCCACCGCAGGGTGGGCGTACCCCGGTCGTCCTCCCGCGGCGCTGGTTCGCCCCGCTCGCCGGTCGGGTCACCCGGGTGGCCGCCCTGCGGACGGCCCTGGGGCTGCTCGGCGCGGTGCAGTTGATCCTCGGGCTGGCCCAGGTCGGGCGGGCCGAGGTCGCCCAACACCTGCACGCCAGCGGGCAACACCTCTGGCATGAGTCCGCCGCCTGGAACGTGGCGGTCGGGGCCGGCTTCCTCTTCGTGGCGCTGCGCCGGACCCGTCCCTCCGGCCTGCTGCCGATGCTCAGTGCCTTCGTGGCGACCCTCGTCCTGCTGTCGATCAACGATCTCGTCGCCTCCCAGGTCGCGGTGGAACGCCTGGTCAGCCACGGCTTCCTGGTGGTCGGTTATCTGATCACCCTGCTGCTGGCGCGCAGCATGCGGCAGCCGGGTGACCCGAGCGATCGGCAGCGCCCGGAACGGTCCCGTTGGCGGCTGCGACTCGACGAGACCGAGGAGCCCGCCACCCTGCGCCTGCTGCCCCCGTACTCGGCTCAGGCCCGGCACGTCTCGGGGCAGACCTCTCGCCGTGCCGCCTGACCGCCCGACCTGGTGCACCGATCGACGCCCTTGACTGGCGCGGTCGGCCGGCATGGGTCGTAAACTGCGACGATGAGGCGCGTGAGGTGATTGAGCAAGCCCGAGGGCACGGGCATACGTGCTGGGCCTACGACGATCCCGCCGAGTTCACCAGCCGGGCGGAGGACTTCCTCCGCGCCGGCCTGGCCGCCGGCGAGCGGGTCTGGTACGTCGTCCCGGACTCACCCGAACCGGTCCGCGACCGGTGGCGCGAGCTGGACCTGTTCGCCGATGCGCTGCCCACCGGTGCCGCCGAGGTGCTCACCCTGGACACGGCCTACTCCGGTCTGGCGGTGATCGACCCGGCCGATCAGGTGTCGGCGTACCAGTCGGCCATCCAGGCGGCGTTGGACGCCGGCTACCGTGGCCTGCGGGTCGCCGCGGACTGCACCGATCTGGTCCGTACCCCGGCCCAGCGCGAGGCCTTCGCCCGCTACGAACAGCGGTTCAACCGGATGATGCACGGGGCGGCCTTCCACGGCATGTGCGGGTATCACCGGCCCGAGTTGGGTGATCGGGCGGTCGCCGAACTGGCCTGCCTGCATCCGGAGCACAATGTCGCGAACGTGCTGTTCCGGCTGTACGCGCCGACGGCACACCAGGGTCACGCAGTGCTCGTCGGGGAACTCGACCCGGCCAACCACGACCTGTTCCGGGACGCTCTGGAACGCACCGAACTGCGACCTGTCGACGGTGAGTTGATAATGGATGCCGGTGGGCTACGTTTCCTAGATCACCGTACGCTGGTCCACCTCAGTGAGTACGCCCAGCAACGGGAGGCGAGACTGGTGCTGCGCGGCGCCCCGGCCGGCACCGCACGACTTGCCGCCCTGTTGGATCTACCCGCTCTGTGTGTGGAGGTGACCCGGTGAGAACGGGTCCGGCCGTTGGACGGTCCGGCTACTTCCACGAGGCCCTGTGCTACGCCTCGGACGAGGAGTTGCTGGCCGTCACGGTGCCCTTCCTGCTCGACGGGGTGGCGGCCGGCGAGCCGACCTTCGTGGCGCTCGGCGAGCGCACCGGCGGCCTGGTCCGCTCGGCGTTGCCGGCCGACAGCGGGGTGCAGTTCCTCACCGGCACCGGGGTGTACGCCCGGCCCACCGCCGCGATCCGGATGTACCGCAAGCTCCTGGCCGACCTGGTGGCTGACGGCGCGGAACAGATCCGGATCATCGGCGAGGTACCGCTGCCGTCACTCGGGCCGACCTGGGACTGGTGGGCCCGGTACGAGGCGGCGATCAACCGCGCGTACGACGACTGGCCGTTGTGGAGCATGTGCGCGTACGACACCCGGATCACCCCGGCCGAGGTGTTGGCCGATGTCGCCGCCACCCACCCCCATTTCGCCACCGCCGACCAGGGGCACCTGCCCAGCCCCGGCTTTCTGCCTCCGGAGACCTTCCTGCGGGGCAACCGTCCGATGCCTCCCGACCCGATCCAGGCGTACCCGCCGGTGCTCGAACTGACCGACCCGACCGCCGCCCAGGCCCGCTCGGCGGTGCACCGGGCGGGTCCCGGGCAGCTGCCGGCGGAGGATTTCGACGACTTCGTGATCGCGGTCAGCGAGATCGTGACCAACGGGCTGCGGCACGGGTCTCCTCCCGTGCGGCTGCGCCTGTGGACGGCCCCGGACCGCATCGTGGCCACCGTCAGCGACACCGGCAAGGGGCCGGAGGATCCCTACGCGGGCCTGCTGCCGCCGACCGACGGCAAGCCGGGCGGACTGGGCCTGTGGATCACCCACCAGTCGTGCAACCACGTCACCCACTATCGGGACGCCGAAGGCTTCACCCTCCGGCTCACCGCCGGTCAACCCCCGGTGCCGGGCATGGCCGTACACGCCGAACCGCCGGGCGACGACAGTCGGCCCGGCGGTTCGGTGGATCAGCAGGTCAGCTCCGGAACGCGTCCTTGATCTTCTCACCGGCCTGCTTGACGTTGGCGCGGGTCTGATCGGCACGGCCCTCGGTCTCCAGACGCTCGTTGTCGGTGACCCGGCCGACACCCTCCTTGACCTTGCCGGTGGTGTTCTCGGTGCTGTTGTTGAACTTGTCCTCGACACCCATGTCAGCCTCCCGGGCTCGTTCGTTGGCTACCTCCATCAGATACCCAGCCGAGCGCCGCCGAACCACCGAAGTCAGCTGACCGTCCGGAACCGACGCAGCCGCAGACTGTTGGCCACCACGAAGACCGAGGAGAAGGCCATCGCCGCTCCGGCGATCATCGGGTTGAGCAGCCCGGCGGCGGCCAGCGGCAGCGCCGCCACGTTGTACGCGAAGGCCCAGAACAGGTTGCCCTTGATGGTGCCCAGGGTGCGCCGGGCCAGCCGGATGGCGTCCACCGCGGCCAGCAGGTCGTCCCGGACCAGGGTCAGGTCGGAGGCCTCGATCGCCGCGTCCGTGCCGGTACCCATCGCCAGGCCGAGGTCGGCCTGGGCCAGGGCAGCGGCGTCGTTGACCCCGTCACCGACCATCGCCACCACCCGACCCTCGGCCTGCAACCGGGAGACGACCTCGACCTTCTCCGCCGGCAGCACCTCCGCGATCACCTCGTCGATGCCCACCTCGGCGGCCACCGCCGCCGCGACGGTGGCGTTGTCACCGGTGAGCAGCACCGGGGTCAGGCCGAGAGCCCGCAGTCGGCGTACCGCCTCCCCGCTGGTCGGCTTGACCTGGTCGGCCACCGCGAGCACGGCGCGGGCCCGGTTCTCCCAACCGACGAGCACCGCCGTACGCCCGGCCGCCTCCGCCTCGGTCGCCGCCCGCGCCAGATCCTCCGGTACGACCAGACCCCGCTCCCGCAACAGCCGGGGTCGACCGAGCAGCAGCTCGCGGCCCTCCACCGTGCCGGTGACGCCCAGCCCGGCGACGTTCGCGAAGCCGGTGACCGGCGGCAACTCGCCGACCTCGGCGGCCCCGGCGACCACGGCCCGGGCCACCGGATGCTCCGAGCCGGCCTCCAGGGCGGCGGCCAGCCGGAGCACCTCGTCCCGCTGCTCGCCCGCGCCCGGGGTCACCTCCAGCAGGGTCATCCGTCCGGTGGTGACCGTGCCGGTCTTGTCCAGCACTACCGTGTCCACCCGCTTGGTGGACTCCAGCACCTCCGGCCCCTTGATCAGCACACCGAGCTGGGCTCCGCGTCCCGTGCCGACCAGCAGGGCGGTCGGGGTGGCCAGGCCCAGGGCGCAGGGGCAGGCGATGATCAGTACCGCCACGGCGGCGGTGAAGGCCGCGGTCGGTCCGGCCCCGGAGCCCAGCCACCAGCCCAGGGTGCCGGCCGCCAGCAGCAGCACGACCGGTACGAAGATCCCGGAGATGCGGTCCGCCAGCCGTTGGGCGGCGGCCTTGCCGGACTGCGCCCGCTCGACCAGCCGGGCCATCTGGGCCAGTTGGGTGTCGCCGCCGACCCGGGTGGCGATGATCACCAGTCGGCCGCCGGCGTTGACGCAGCCGCCGACCACGGGATCACCGACCCCGACCTCGACCGGCACCGACTCCCCGGTGACCAGGCTGGTGTCGACCGCCGAGGAGCCCTCCTCCACCTTGCCGTCGGTGGCGATCTTCTCGCCGGGCCGCACCACGAACCGGTCCCCCACCGTCAGCTGCTCGACCGGGATCCGGGTCTCCACCCCGTCACGCAGCACGGACACGTCCTTGGCACCGAGTTCGAGCAGGGCCCGCAGGGCCGCTCCGGCGGTGCGCTTGGACCGGGCCTCGAAGTACCGCCCGGCGAGGATGAAGGCGGTCACCCCGGCCGCCGCCTCCAGGTAGATGTTGCCGGCGCCGTCGGTACGGCTGATGTCGAAGCTGAAGGGGTGGGTCATTCCGGGGGTGCCGGCGGTGCCGAGGAGCAAGGCCCACACCGACCAGCCGAAGGCGGCCAGGGTGCCCACCGAGACCAGGGTGTCCATGGTCGCGGCGCCGTGTCGCAGGTTGACCAGGGCGGCCCGGTGGAACGGCAACCCGCCGTAGACCACGACCGGGGCGGCCAGCACCAGCGACAGCCACTGCCAGTAGGTGAACTGCCAGGCCGGCACCATGGCCAGCACGATCACCGGCACGGCCAGTGCCACCGAGACCCACAGCCGGGTACGCAGGCTCCGCAGTTCGTCCACCGGCTCCTCGCCGGTGGCTTCCGCGGCGGGCGGCTCGGGCAGCCTGGCCTGGTAGCCGGTCTTCTCCACCGTGGCGATCAGGTCCTGCGGGGTGAGCGACTCCGGGTAGGAGACGCTGGCCTTCTCGGTGGCGTAGTTGACGCTGGCCTGCACCCCCTCCAGCCGGTTCAGCTTCTTCTCGATGCGGGCGGCGCAGGCGGCGCAGGTCATCCCGCCGATCGACAGCTCGATCTGATTGGTCGCGGTGGGCAGCGGGCTGCTGGTGGTCATCGCTGGTCCCGTCAGTTGTGCTCGTGTCCGGGGGTGCCGTGCGCGTCGGCGATCAGGCCCTCCGGGCTGGGGATGGCGCCCGGGTCACCTACGTGCACGGTGAACTCGGCGGTGCGTACCACCCCGTCGTGGCGGAAGTCGAGATAGAGCCGGTACGCCCCGGCCGAAGGGAACTCGGCGCCGAAGCGCACCTGGGGCCCGGGTGCCGTCCGCCCGTCCCCCGGCCGACCCTCGGGGTGCACGTGCAGGTAGGCCAGGTCCCCCTGGCGTAGTGCGACCAGATGGCCGAAGGCCCCCAGGTACGGTTCGAGATCCCGGACCGGCACCCCGTCGCGGCTGACGGTGAAGGTCAGGGCGGTGCTGCCGCCCGGCTGGGGGGTGCCGTGGAAGTCGACGGTGTAGTCGTGGACCCGGGTGCTGCTGGCCGGGGCGGGCAGGAGCTGCTCGGTCAACTCGCCCGGCACGGTCAGGTCTACCCCGAGGGTCAGGGCCTCGCCGCCGGTCGGGGTGAAGTCGGCGAAGGCCCGCCACACCCCGGGGGAACTCAACGGCGAGGCGACCCGCCAGGTGCCGTCGGCGGCCATCTCCGGGTGCACGTGCTGGAAGCCGCCGAGATCCCGCCGGGCGACGATCAGGTGCATCGGCTTGTCGTGGGTCACCTCGTACCGGGTCACCGGCTCACCGTCAGGGCCGGTGATCCGGAAGGCGAATTCGCCCTCGGGGGCGGCGATCGGCACCAGGGTGTAGCCCCGGTCGGAGACGAGCAGACCGCCCGGCAGGTGCCCACCGGGATCCGGCGCGTCGTGCCCGGGTGCGGTCGTGTCGTGCGACCCGTCGCCCGCCTCGTGGCCCTCGGCGACGATCGGGGCGGCCGGGCCGGCCAGCTGACCGACCCCGTACGCCGCGCCGAACACCGCCGCCAGGCCTAGCGCGAAGCCGGCCAGCTTCGTCGCTGCGTTCATCGTCGCACCTCGGGTTTCCGCCGCCGGTCGCCTCAGGCGCCGACCAGCTCGTATCCGGCCTCGTCGACGGCCGCGCGGACCGCGTCGTCGTCCAGCGGCTGTTCGCTGGTGACCTTGACCTGACCGGCGGCCAGGTCGACCGCGACCTCGGTGACGCCGGGCAGCGCGGTGACCTCGGCGCTGACCGCGCTGACGCAGTGTCCGCAGGTCATGCCCTGCACCTGGTACGTCGTGGTGACCATGGAACTCTCCTTCTCCGGTGACCCGGCCGAGGGGCGGCCGGCGTCTGGAAGAATACCCACGGGGGGTACCCAAGAGCGACCCTAACATACCCCCTGGGGGTAGGTTATCCTCGTTACCATGACCACACCCGCGCCGATCCGTGGCTACACCGCCAGCAAGGACCAACTGCTTGCCCGGCTGCGGCGGGTCGAGGGTCAGGTACGCGGCGTCGAGAAGATGGTCGACGAGGATCGCTACTGCATCGACGTGCTGACCCAGATCTCCGCCATCCAGGCCGCACTGGACAAGGTCGCCCTGGGCCTGCTCGACGGGCACGCCCGGCACTGCATGCACACCGGCGCCGCCGAGGGCCGCGCCGACGAGATGGCCACCGAGATGATGGCCGCCGTCGGCCGCCTGATGAAGCGCGGCTGAACCCCACCCACCGGCACCCCGGTCCCCGGCCGCGAACCGCCGAGGAACCGGCGCGGCCTGCGATCCATTCCCGGGCTGGCTACGATTCGCAGACGATGGTCTGCCGACATCCGGGCCCACCGGCCTGCGTCCGCCACCGGCGGCGCACCCGCATCCGCCGCCACTGTCCGGCGTCCGGCCAGGCCCACCCCGGCAATCACCGTACGCAGCGGGTCCGCCACATTCCGGCCACCTCGGCCGCCCACCGCGACAGTCGTACGACCGGGCTGAACCGACTCGCCCGCCGACACGTACTCCGCTGAAGAGATCGTTGGGAGACTATCGAATGGGCGCCGATCACAGCCGGGCCGCTCCGCCCACCCCGCCCGGGGTGCGGCGGATCCTCATCGTGACGGTCGTCCCCCTCTTCCTCGTCACGTTGATCGCCGCCCTGGTGCTCTGGCCCCGCGACGCCCCTCGCCCGGAGGCCGCCGACGACCTGCCCCGCTACCAGGGCACGGTTACCCGGGTGGTCACCGAACCCTGCCCGCCCAACCCTGCGGTGCCGGAGGGCACCCCGACCACCGGCGGGGGCCCCTGCGGCACCGTCACGGTACGGATCCAGGACGGCCCGGACGCCGGGCAGCAGGTCGACACCCCCATCCCGGCCGGGCCGGGCGCCCCCTCGGTGAGCGTCGACGACGAGGTCATCCTGGTCTCGCTGATCGACCCGGAAGACCCCTCGATCAGCACCTACAACATCGCCGAACACCAGCGCGGTATGCCACTGATCTGGCTGGGGGTGCTCTTCGCCGCCGCCATCGTGGCCTTCGGACGACTGCGCGGGCTGGCGGCCCTGGCCGGACTGGCGGCCAGCTTCGCCATCCTGCTCACCTTCGTGCTGCCGGGCATCAGCGCCGGTCAGCCGCCGTTGGTGGTGGCCATCGTCGGCGCCGCGTTGATCATGTTCGTGGTGCTGTACCTGACCCACGGGGTGTCCGCGCAGACCTCGGTGGCCGTACTCGGCACCCTCGGTGCCCTGGTGCTCACCGGGCTGCTCGGCCTGGCCGCGACGAACGCCACCCACCTGACGGGTTTCGGCAGCGAGGACGCCACCACCCTGTCGATGTTCCGGGGCGATGTCGACCTGCACGGCCTGCTGCTGGCCGGCATCATCATCGGCTCACTGGGGGTCCTCGACGACGTCACCGTCACCCAGGCCGCGGCGGTCACCGAGCTGGCCCACGCCAACCCCAACCTGTCCCGCCGCCAGCTGTACCGCTCGGCCACCCGGGTAGGCCGGGCGCACATCGCCTCGGTGGTGAACACCATCGTCCTGGCGTACGCCGGCGCCTCACTGCCCCTGCTGCTCCTGCTGACGGCCGACTCCCGCGCCCTGGGGCAGATCCTCACCAGCGAGTTCCTGGCCCAGGAGATCGTCCGCAGCGTGGTGGCCACCCTCGGGCTGATCGCCGCCGTACCCCTGACCACCGCCCTGGCCACCGTGGTGACCACCGCCGGTCGGCAGCGTGGCGGGACGGACCTCGCGGCCACCGCCCCCGACGAGGTGGCCGCCGTCGGCGAAGGCCGGCCCCGGATCCCCCGGCCGACGACGGACCGGGCCGATGCACTGCGGGCCCTCAGCGATCCGCGTACCCGTCACACACCCCCCGCCACCCGTTCGGAGTGGCCCGAACCGGACAGGAGCACCGACACCCCATGGTGACACTGCTCAACGTGAGCACGCCGACCACATCGGTCGATATGCGTGGCGCTCGTCACCCATTGCGATTACGAAATGACGTATCTCGCCGGGTTCGGTACGTAGAAGCCCAGACGGACTCTCGGGTAACCTCACTGCCGGTCACCGCCGAAGGCGCGCACCAGCGCCTGCGGTGCCACCGCCCAATCGCCGCCAGGCGAGCCGGGGACCCAGGTACCTGGGGTGAATCCGCACCAGCGGTAGGGGCCACTTCCGTCCCGAACCCGTCAGCTAACCCGGTCGGCGGTCGATGGAAGGGAAGACAGTGACGGCACCCCTACGCCGCTGGTTGACGCCCGTGGTGGCCGTGTTCGCCGCGTTCGCCGTCTTCGCCGGTCCCCTGCCGGCGACGGCTGCGCCGAACGCCCCCAAACCAGCCGGTCATGATGACGACCCGCCAATGCTCAACGAGCTGATCGAGGCGACCAACCGGGACTACACCAAGGCCAAGTCGAAGCTGGAGAAGTCCAAGAAGAAGCAGCTCAAGCTGGCCGTCGAACTCCGCCGCGCGGAGGCCGACCTGGACTCCCTCGCCCCACAGGTCGCCGAGATCGCCACCCAGTCGTACCGGACCGGTCGGGTGGGCGCGATCGCCATGCTGTTGCAGACCGACGCACCGGACTCCTTCATCCACCGGGCCTCCGCCCTGGACGAGCTGAACCTGGTCAACAGCAAGAAGCTGGCCGAGGTCAACGCGGTCAAGCGCCGCGCCGAGACGGCCAAGCTGGCGCTCGACGCCGAGGTACGCGAGCAGCAGAAGCTGACCAACGACATGGCCCGCAAGAAGAGCGACGCGGAGAAGTCCCTCCGACTGGTCGGTGGGGTAGGCCTCACCGGTGGCCTGGTGGCCGCCACCTCCCCGGTAGCCCGCCCCGGCCCCAACCGGGCCTCCGACGGCGGCTGGAAGCCCGAGTCGTGCAACCAGGACGACCCGACCACCTCGGGCTGCATCACCGCGCGCACCCTGCACATGTACAAGGAGGTCAAGCGGGCCGGGTTCAACCGGTTCGTCGGCTGCTACCGCCCGGGTGACAAGTGGGAGCACCCCAAGGGGCGGGCCTGTGACTGGTCGTTGCAGAACAGCGGTTTCCGACCCTGGTACAACGACGACACCCGGATCTACGGCAACAACCTGGCCGCGTTCCTGGTCCGTAATGCCGACCGGCTGGGTGTCTACTACGTGATCTGGAACCGGCAGATCTGGTTCCCGGCGACCGGCTGGAGTTCCTACAGCGGCCCGTCGAACCACACCGACCACGTGCACGTCTCGATGCTCTAGCGTCCCCGACACCACTTCGAGGGCCGTCCCGCCGTCTGG
Organism: Micromonospora sp. DT229; assembly: GCF_049844505.1. NCBI lineage: Bacteria > Bacillati > Actinomycetota > Actinomycetes > Micromonosporales > Micromonosporaceae > Micromonospora > Micromonospora sp. DT229. Next base: position 78,067 of record NZ_JBNCLD010000018.1, read on the forward strand.
GTGGGGCGGCCCTCGTCGTAGGTCGTGTGGGTGGGTGGCCTTCGCCGTCAGGTTGTGTGGGCGCGCGGCTCACGCCGTCCGGTGGGGCGCTCCTCGCCGTCAGGCGGCGAGGGCGGCGGTGGCGACCAGGTCGGCGGGCTCCGCGGCCACCGCCCGTGCCTCCCCGGCGGCCAGCCGGTACGACATGCCGACCACCGCGCAGCGCCCGGCGGACACCTCGGCGGCCAGCGCGGTGGAGGCCTCCAGCATCGCCGTCACGGTCTGCGCGATGTGGATGTCGACGATCTGGTCCAGCTCCTCCACCCCGGCGGCCTGCGCCCGGCGCAGGCTGGGCACCACGGCGTCCACCACCGCGCCCAGGTGCCCGGCGGGGGTGGTGCCGGTGGCCAGGGCCGCCCGGGCCGCCTGCACGGCACCGCACGAGTCGTGCCCGAGCACCACCACCAACGGCGTACGCAGGACGGCCACCGCGTACTCGACGCTGCCCAGCACCTCGGGGCCGATGGTGTGCCCGGCGGTACGGACCACGAAGAGGTCCCCCAGCCCACGATCAAAGATGATCTCGGCGGCCAGTCGGGAGTCGGAGCAGCCCACGATCACCGCGAAGGGATGCTGCTCGGCCGCCACGGCGGTCCGACGCCCGGCGTTCTGGTTCGGATGCCACGGGGTGTCGGTGACGAACCGTCGGTTGCCGGCGATCAGCTCGGCGAGCGCCCGCTGCGGGGCACCCGGAAGATCCGCGGTGAGCAGTTCACGCTCCAGCCCTGGGTGTGTTCCGATCGCGGGTCGGCTCATCCGGCGTCTCCTCGCTGCTCATGCGATGCCTGGTCACCCCGGCCGACGCTGGTCGCGGGCTGCTCCAACCGTCACACGCACTGCAAGCCGCGTCAAGCAATGCGTGATATGCATTTCAGGTATCGCCGGTCACTTGCCTTCGCGCAGGTCAGGGTGCTCGGGCCGGACGGCGTGGCCCGAAGAAGCCGAAAGGCCCATACGATGGGCGGCATGGCATCCACCGGCGAGCGGGAGAACGCCCGTAACTGGACTTTTCTCACCAATCATGCACATGTGCTGCTCGCCATCGCCCGCAACCCCACCGCGCGGTTGCGGGACGTCGCCGAAGAGGTGGGGGTGACCGAGCGGGCCGCCCAGGCCATCGTGGCCGACCTGGAGGCCGGTGGTTATCTGCACCGCACCCGGGTCGGACGACGCAACGAGTACACCCTCAACCCGGCCGGCCGGTTCCGGCACCCCGCCGAGGCCGATCGCCAGGTCGGCGACCTGCTGGCGCTGTTCACCAAGGAGCCGGTGTCCGGCCCCACACCCTGACACGCTGTGCGGTCCCGGCGAACCGCTCGCTGCGGCAGGGCCGGCGTGGTCGGCTTCACCATCCCGGGCCGAACGGACCGCTGCGATCCTGCGGCAGGGGCGATAGGTTTGACCGCGTGCCGACTCTCGCGTTCGCCCGTCCACTGTGGCCGGTCGGGCGCTGCGCACTGACGGATCTGACCCGCCTGGCGCTGGTGGCACTCATCCTCGCGGTCGGTCTCGGCGGGGCCACCGGAGGCCGCCCCGACACCACCGAGCTACCGGCGGCACCGACCAGCACCGGGCTCGCCAGCCGAGCCGTGGAGGGCCCCCTGACCGGGTGGCCGGGACGAGAGGTGTCGACCTCCACCGGGTCTGCGGTCACCGTTGCGCCCGCTACCGGGTCTGCGGTCTCCGTTGCGTCCGCCACCGGTCACACGCCGACACAGCCCGTCCGGGCATTGGCCGCAGCCGCAGTGCCGTACCCCGAGACCTCCGAGGCTGCCCCGACCGCCGCCGTCGCGCCCCGGCCTGCCGTCGTACACCTCGCCACCGGTGCCGGTGAACCGACCCGGCGCGGCCCACCTGGCGCCTGACCGGAGCGAGCCGAGGAGCGCGCCGCCCGACCGGGTCGGGCTGAGAAACCATCGGCCGATCGGCGGGCTGACCAGCGCCGGTAACCGGCCCGTCCCGCCCTCCCGGCCAGGGCCGAAGTCCAGAGCCCGTGCCACCGCCTCCCGGCCTCGTTCCCACCCTGGCAGCACAGTCGACGAACCCTATCCGCCCACGAGGTGCTGATGATGCAGACCACTCTCTCCGCCGTCCTTCCCGACGTGCCCCGGGCCGCCGCGATCTGGCTGAGCCTGTTGGGCATCGTCACGCTCGCCGTCTCCGCCCTGCTGCTGCGTCCCCGGCGGCTCCGGTTCGACGTGGGTGCCCGCATCCGCGAGGCCGCCCTGCCGAGTCCGCCGGAGTCAGACGAGGAAGACCGGTGGGCCCAGGAGGTCATGGTGGCCGCCGAGCGGGCCGAGGCGACCGCTCGGCGCCGACGCGAGGAGTGGACGGCCGCGCAGGACGCGGCCGAGCAGGCGTGGCAGGCGTACCAGGCGGCGGAGGCGGACGTTCGCCGGTTGGCCGAGGCCGCGAGCATGCCGCTGCCGCAGACCCCCCGCACCCCGGCCGAGTACGCCGACCGGGAACGCTGGTTGCACCGGGCGGCCCTGGAGGCGTACTGGCGGCGGGAGCTGTCGGTGGAGCAGCTCAGTGACGTCTTCGCGCACCGGGGCTGGGATCCCCGCCTGCACCCGGTCGAGCAGGAGATGGTGCTGCGCCGGGCGATCCGCGACCACCTGCTGGCCCAGCAGCGCATCGCCCGCGATCGGGAGCAGGAAGCCTGGCACGCCGCCGAGGTGGCCGCCGCAGCCGCCCGCAGCCTCCGAGCGGAGACCGTCTCCGCCCTCCTCCCGGCAGCCGAACCCCACGATTCCCTACTCCCCTTCACCGAACCCGAACCCGACACCGACCACACCCGCGACCTCCCCGCCGTCCCCCCCGTCGCTCCCGTAGCCACCCCCCGAACCCCCGCCACCGCCTACTAACACCCACCCACCCACCCACCTCACCCCCACCCCACCCCGCCGCTCGGGGCGTTGATCAAGAAGTTTTGGTCTGGATCGGCCTGAATTCCGACCGAAACCTCTTGATCACCCAGGCTGAGGTCGGGTGGGCGGTGTCGGGTGGGGGTCGGATGGGTACCTCCTCGCGGACGCGAGGAGGGCGACGTGGTCGCAGCGGGTGCCGGGCGCGGGACCGAGGAGGCAGCGGACCGGGGAGCCGGACCACGACAGGCGTGGGCGAGCCTGCCCTGGCTGGTGCGTACCGCCGTGGTGTGGAGCGCCTGTCTGGTGGTGATCGCCGCCGGCCTCTACCTGCTGGCCCGGATCATCATCCTGGTCACACCGCTGGCCATCGCCCTGGCCGCCACCTTCTTCCTCGCCGCGCTGCTCGACCCGGTGCAACTCGCGCTGCGTCGGCTGCGGCTACCCGCCTCACTGGCCGCCCTGCTCACCGTCCTGCTGCTGCTCGGCATCCTGGGCGGTCTGGGGGTGCTGGTCTGGAACCTGACCGCCAGCCAGTTCAGCGAGCTGGGTGACGAACTGCGGCAGGGGGTCGGGCGGACCCGTGACCTGATCACCTCGACCCTGCCGGTGACCGACCAGCAGCTCGACGGTCTGCTCGCCCAGTTACGCGAGGCGGCCACCAGCCAGAAGGTCGACCCGGTCGCCAGCGCCCGCACGGTCACCGAGGTGTTCGGCTCCGCCCTGCTAGCCCTGGTGTTGCTGTTCTTCCTCCTCAAGGACGGCCGGGCGATGTGGCACTGGACGTTGCGCCGCGCGGCCGGACCGAACCGGGAGATCGCCGCCGAGGCCGGCCGGGTCGGTTGGCGCACCCTGGGCTCGTACAGCCGAGGCACCATGCTGATCGCGGGCATCGACGCGGTCGGCATCGGCCTGGCGCTGGTACTGCTCGGGGTGCCGCTGGCCTTCCCCCTGGCCTTGATCACGTTCATCGGTGGGTTCGTACCGATCATCGGGGCGACCGTGGCCGGCGCGGTCGCGGTGCTGGTGGCCCTGGCCGCCAACGGTCCCACGACAGCCCTGCTCACCCTGGCCGCGGTGATCGCCGTGCAGCAGATCGAGGGAAACCTGCTGGAGCCGCTGGTGATGAAGCGCCAGGTACGGCTGCACCCGGTGGTGATCCTGTTGGCGGTCACCGCCGGCACCCTCATCGCCGGCATCGCCGGTGCCTTCGTCGCAGTGCCGATAACGGCCGTTGTCTGGCGGGTGATCGACAGCGTGCAGCGCCAACGACAGGCCGCCGCAGCCGCAGCCCTTCCGGCACTTCCGGCACTTCCGGCACCTCCCGCGCCGGACGACCCCCCGCCCCCACCCCATCCCGTACCCGACTGAGGTGCCCTCACCCTGCCCGCCGCGCCCGCTGAGCCGCCGCGCCCCGGGCCGACCACCTACCACCTGGCCCCCTTTGCTCTGCTTCAACGGGCCCACGCGTTTGGCGGGCCGCTCGTAGGCGAGGTAGTTCAGTACGCTTCGGTCCTGTGATGGACATGACCTTGCGTAGGGCGAGCACCGCGGATATTCGGCGGTGCTGGATTTTTGGCGAACCGCTGCTGAGGACGCCCACCGTCCGGCGGACAGTGCGCAGGCCGTCGCGGCCCTCATCGCTCGTGATCCTGAGGCGCTGATCCTCGCTGTGGACGCGGGGGCGTTGGTGGGCACGGTCATCGCGGGGTGGGACGGATGGCGGTGTCACCTGTACCGGTTAGCGGTAGCTCCCGCTTACCGCCGGCAGGGGGTTGCCGGTTCGTTGGTGGAAGCTGCGGAGGAGCGGTTTCGGCGGCTCGGCGGTATCCGCGTCGATGCGATGGTTCTCGACGAGAACACCGCCGCCCATCCGGCGTGGCGGGCTTTGGGTTATCAGCCACAGCCTGAGTGGTCTCGATGGGCCAAGCCGCTGTCGGTGCAGTGACACGACAGCGGGAGCCGGGAAAGGCCTTCTCGGGGTCGTAGGGTTGTCCTGTAGCCAGACAGTGATGCAGGCATCCGAGAAGCTCTCGCGGGAAGGTCGCAACTCAGCTTGCCGCCGCACATGCAGCAATTGCGCTTATCGGCCAACGTAGCCACTCGATCCGCGAGGCCACTACTCGCTGCTACCACCGGATGTGAGCCAGGGCCCTTCAACGGACGCACCGTTTACGACCACAATCCGTTGCGTGGGTTGAAGCAGAGCAAAGGGCGCGAGGGGTGGGTGATGGGGGTGCCGTCGCGGGCCTGGCGCGAGGTGGCGTTGAGGGCCTGAGGTCCGAAAGTCGGCGCAACCAGGAGTCCCCCGGCATCACCGGCCCCGCCCACCACGTCCGCCGCCGACAGTGTCAGGCCGGGGCGGGCTGGGGGTGTAGGTGCTCGCGGAACCAGTCGGCCGCCGCCTCGGCCACCTGTTCCAGGGTGCCGGGCTCCTCGAAGAGATGTGTCGCACCGGGGATCACCCGCAGGTCGGCCGGGGCGGTCAGTTGGCCGCGCGCCTGCCGGTTGAGCGAGAGGACCTGCTCGTCGAGGCCGCCGACGAGCAGCAGGGTGGGGGCGCGTACCTGGCCCAGGGCTGCACCGGCCAGGTCGGGGCGACCGCCTCGGGACACCACGGCGTGCACCTGCTCCGGCCGTCGGGCCGCCGCGACCAGGGCGGCGGCGGCACCCGTACTGGCCCCGAAGATGCCGATCCGGGCCCGGTCGAAGGGTCGCGCCGAGTCCAGCCAGTCCACGATCCCGGCCAGCCGGGCGGCCAGCAGGTCGATGTCGAAGCGCAGTTCCGCGGTGACGGCGTCCGCCTCGGCCTCCGCCGGGGTGAGCAGGTCGACCAGGACGGTGCCCAGCCCGCCCGCGCTGAGGGTCCTCGCCACGGCGACGTTACGCGGACTGTGCCGCGAACTGCCGCTGCCGTGCGCGAACAGTACCGCCCCCACCGGTTCGGTCGGCACCAGCAGATCCGCCGGCAGGTCGGCCCCGCCGGCCGGGATCGTCACCGCCTCTTCCCGCACGTCCATCCTCATCCTCCAGACCCACGGCCGGGCCAGACCCACAGCCGGGCCAGACCCACAGCCGGGCCAGACCCACAGCCGGGCCACGGCGCGCCGATCGACTCGGCAGACCCGGCGAACCCCGCGCCCGGCATACCCCGTCGGGCGGGGGTCACGCCGTGCCTCCCCGCGCGCCGCCCGGGTTTGTCGGGGGTCGGGTCGGGTAGCCCTCGCGGAACCAGCAGACGGACCGGCCGCTCGGTGCCGGCGATCAGATCGCGAGGACCGTCATGCCCCATCACCACCGTGAGCCCGTCGACCAGGCCGCCGATCGCGAGCGGCGGGAACAGAATCCCCGGGGAGGTAGGGACTGGGCGGACGAGGCAGCCCAGGCCCGGTCGGCGGACGATCGTCGGGCCCGGACACCCCACGACACCAGCGGCCGCCCCTCGCAGGGGGAGCCGATCTAGACCGGATCGGGCCGGCCGCCTCCGCTCAGGACACCCGCTCAGGCAGGCGGAGCAGCGGGGCCCGTCCGGGGGGCTGCTCCACCGGGGGCAGATTCTCCGGCGCGGGCGGGATCGGTAGGGTCACCGGCTCGGTGCAGGTGACCCGCACCGACTCGCCGTGGTGACGGACATCCATCACCGCATCCGGCTCGGCATGATGCAGGGCGTACGTCGTCTCGTCGGGGCGTACGGTGACCCGCAGCCGTGTCCCGCGCCATTGCAGTGAGAACTCCAACCGGCCGATCCGGCTGGGCAGGCGGGGGGCGAACGAGGGCACGTCCTCGTCGTCCCGCAGCCCACCGAACCCGGCGACCAGCGCGATCCACGAGCCGGCCAGCGAGGCCATGTGCACGCCGTCGCGGGTGTTCTCGTTCAGGTCGTGCAGGTCCATCAGCGCCGCCTCGCGCAGATAGCTGTGCGCCAGCTCCAGGTAGCCCACCTCGGCCGCCAGCACCGACTGGGTGCAGGCCGACAGCGAGGAATCCCGCACCGTACGCCGCTCGTAGTAGAGGAAGTTGCGCAGCTTCTCCTCGGGGGTGAAGGCGTCACCCCGCCAGTGCATGGCCAGCACCAGGTCGGCCTGCTTGACCACCTGCTTGCGGTACAGGTCGAAGTACGGGTAGTGCAGCAGCAGCGGGTACTTGTCCTGCGGGGTGTGCGCGAAGTCCCACTCCTCCAACCGGGTGAAGCCCTCGACCTGCTGGTGTACGTCGATCTCCTGGTCGTACGGGATGTGCATGGCCGCAGCGGCGTCCCGCCACGCGGCGGCCTCCTCGTCGGTGACTCCCAGGTGGAACGCGTCGTCCCGGTGGCGCATCGCCACCTCGGCGGCGACCCGCAGGTTCCGCTGCGCCATCAGGTTGGTGTAGATGTTGTCGTTCTTGACGGCGGTGTACTCGTCCGGGCCGGTAACCCCGTCGATGTGGAACTGGCCGTCGCGGTCGTGGTGCCCCAGCGAGCGCCACAGCCGGGCCGTCTCCACCAGCAGGGTGAGCCCGATCTCGCGTTCCAGCTCAATGTCGCCGCTGACCAGTACGTAGCGCCGCAGCGCGTCCGCGATGTCGGCCGCGACGTGGAAGGCGGCTGTGCCAGCCGGCCAGTAGCCGGAGGACTCCGGGCCCTCGATGGTGCGCCAGGGGAAGGTAGCCCCGGACAGGTTGAGGGTCCGGGCTCGCTCGTAGGCCTGTTCCAGGGTGGAGTACCGCCAGTACAGGGCGTCGCGCACGGCGGCCGGATGGGTGTACGTCAGCACCGGCAGCACGAACATCTCGGTGTCCCAGAAGGCGTGCCCGTCGTACCCCGGACCGGTGAGGCCCTTGGCGGCGATGGGCCGACGTTCCGCGCGGGCCCCGGCCTGAAGCACGTGGAACAGCCCGAACCGGACGGCCTGCTGCACCTCCGGGTCGCCGTCGATCTGCACGTCGGCGGCGTCCCAGAACTCGTCCAGGTATTCCTGCTGTTCACGGACCAGGCCGTCCCAGCCGTCCAGGCGGGCGGCGGCCAGGGCGGCGCCGACCTGATCGCGCAGGGCGGGCAGGGAGCGCCGGCTGGACCAGCCGTACGTCAGGTACTTCACCACCCGCAGCCGCTGGCCCGGCTCCAGCACGCACCCGATGGTGGTACGCACCCAGTCCTCGTACCCCTCGGACTCGATCGTGGTACGCGAGGGTGAGTCGATCTCGTGCTCCATCGCCGCAGCGACCCGCAGCCCGGAGACCTTGGTCCGGTGGATCAGCAGTCCCCCGTCGGCGGTGGTCAGCTCCTCCTCCGCCTGCAACGGCGATTCCAGTACGGCGGCGACCCGGGGATCGCGGCTCTGCGGCGGCAGGGTCTCGTTGGCCACCAACTCCGACTGGACGATCAACCGCAGTGGCTGGTCGTCGGCGACCTCCACCTCGAACCGGATGGCGGCCACCGAGCGCTGCCGGAAGGAGACCAGTCGGGTGCTGTGCACCCGGACCTCCCGCCCGGCCGGGGAACGCCAGTGCAGGGTCCGATGGAGGGTGCCGGCACGCAGGTCCAAAATCCGTTCGTGGGCGAGCAGCTCGCCGTAGCGCACATCGAGCGGCTCGTCGTCGACCAGCAGCCGGATCAGCTTGCCGTTGGTCACGTTGACGACGGTCTGACCGGACTCCGGAAACCCGTAACCCGCCTCCGCGTACGGCAGGGGACGCAGTTCGTAGAACGAGTTGAGGTACGTGCCGGGCAGCCCGTGCGGCTCCCCCTCGTCCAGGTTGCCGCGCAGCCCGATGTGCCCGTTGGAGAGTGCGAAGACCGACTCGGACTGGGCGAGCACGTCCACGTCGAGTTGGGTCTCCCGGATGTGCCACGGCTCGACCGGATAGGCCCGCTCCCGGATCACTCCGGTCGTCCGGGGTCGAGCAGTTCGGCCAGGTCGGTGACCACCACGTCAGCGCCGTGGGCACGCAACTCGTCGGCCTGACCCGCACGGTCGACCCCGACGACGTACCCGAATCCCCCGGCCCGTCCGGCCTCGACTCCGGCGAGGGCGTCCTCGAAGACGGCCGCCTGTTCCGGCTGTACGCCGAGCAGCTTCGCCCCGGCGAGGAAGGTGTCCGGGTGCGGTTTGCCCCGCAACCCCTCGGCCCGTGCGCTCAGTCCGTCCACCCGTTCCTCCAACAAGGGTTCGAGCCCGGCGGCGGCGAGGACCTCCCGGCCGTTGGCGCTGGCCGTGACGACCGCCCGACGCAGCCCGGCCTCGGCCACCGCCTTGAGATAGGTCACCGAGCCGGGGTAGACGTCCACCCCGATGCTGCGGATCCGCTCCAGAACCAGAGCGTTCTTCTGGTTTCCCAGGCCGTGCACGGTCTGGGTACCAGGGGGATCCTCAGGGGTCCCCTCAGGCAGGGTGATGCCGCGCGAGGCGAGGAAGGTGCGGACCCCGTCGAGTCGGGGCCGCCCGTCGACGTAGCGGTGGTAGTCCGGCCCCGGGTCGAACGGCCGGTACGCCGTATCGGCCACCTCGCTCCCGGCTGCCTCGGCGTGCCGGCGCAGGAAGTCGTCGAAGGTCTCGGTCCAGGCGGCGTTGTGGACCCGGGCGGTCTGCGTGAGCACACCGTCCAGGTCGAAGAGACACGCGGTCACGTGATCCGGCAGACCGAGCATCGCCCCAATCTATCCATGGTCACCGGCCGGCAAACGTACTTCGCTCAACCCGGCGCGCCGCAGGTGGCCTCAGCGCCAGCCGACGTCGATGCGGTCGCCGCGCTCGTCGAAGAAGTGCAGGGCGTCCATGCGTACCTTGATGGCCAGCGGGTGACCGGCGGAGACCGCAGGGTACGGCGCGAGCCGGACGGCCAGTTCGGCCGGGCGGCGGTGATGCCGACCCGGGTCGGGCAGGACGCTGGCCTGACCGCTGTTCGGGTTCGCCTGCGGCACCGGGGCCCGGCCGGCGAACCGCTGCATCACCTGACCGAAGCGGCGCAGGCCACGCTGGCCCAGCGGGGTGTCGCCCTCCGGTGCCGCGCCCACCTCGTCCACCACGATCGCGGTGGCCCCGATGTCCAGGAAGGCCAACGACTCGTGCCCGTGGTGCTCCAGGTAGCGGATCCGGCCTTGCAGGACGTCGCCCGGTGAGTCCGGGGCCACCGGGGTGAGGGCCTCGGCTCGCATCCCGACCACGATCCGCTCACCGTGGTAGTGCGCCACCGCGCGACTGCGGATGTCGTCCCAGGGCAGGTAGAGCGCCTGATCCCCGAGGGTGAGGGTGACGTACCGGTCGAGGTGGACGTAGACCGAGGCCTCCAGCAGGTTCATCCGGGGGCTGCCCAGGAAGGCGGCCACGTAGAGGGTGGCCGGACGGCCGTACACCTGGGTCGGGGTGCCCACGTCCTGGAGGACCCCCTTGCGCATGATGGCCACCCGGTCGGCCATGGTCAGTGCCTCGGCCTGGTCGTGCGTCACGTAGATGGTGGTGACCCCCAGCTCGCGGGTCAGGGCGGAGATCTCCGCCCGTAGCTCCGCCCGCAGCCCGCTGTCCAGGTTGGACAGGGGTTCATCCATCAGGAACAGCTTCGGGCGGCGCACGATGGCCCGGCCCATCGCCACCCGCTGCCGCTGCCCGCCGGAGAGTTGACTGGGTCGCCGGGCCAGCACGTCACCGATGCCGAGGGCGCTGGCCACATCGGTGACCCGTTCGCCGCGCGGGGCCGGTTCGACCCCGGCCAGCTTGAGGGGGAAGGCGATGTTGTCGCCGACGCTCATGTGCGGGTAGAGCGCGAAGTCCTGGAAGACCATGGCGATCCCACGCTCCCGGGGCGGCAGGTCGTTGGCGACCTCTCCGTCGAGCATCACCTTGCCCGCAGTCGGCTCCTCCAACCCGGCGACCATGCGCAACACCGTCGACTTGCCGCAGCCGGATGGCCCGAGCAGCACCATGAACTCGCCGTCGTTGACCTCGAGATTGATGCTGTCCACCGCGACCGTGCCGTCCCGGAAGACCTTCGTGACATCCTTGAGCGCGACGGTGCTCACCCGTCTCCTCCCCCGACCCCTCGTCTGCCGAACCCGGCAATGACTGTGGCCAGGATCATGTCAGCCGCACATCGGGTAAACGTGTCATGTTCAAGTCGTGACAGACGCAATACGTTCCATCGAGTAGTGGCTATCGGCTGAATCTTCCATATCAGCCGGAGATGTCGGCCAGGAATATCTGCCGAACCGCCCGCTCTGCGGCCTGGCCGTCCTCCAGGGCGCAGAACCGCTCCCGGAACCGCGCCCGCGTCCGGTCGGCCGCCACGGTGTCGAATCGCCGGTCCCGCAACACCTCCAGCAACTCGGAGAAGGTCTGCGTCACCGGTCCGGGCGGCTCGGCCAGGAGGTCGAAGTAGACCCCCCGGGTCAACCGGTAGGCGTCCCAGTCCGGCGCGTAGATGACGATCGGCCGGTCCAGCACCGCGTAGTCGAACATCGCGGAGGAATAGTCCGTGACCAGCAGGTCCGCCGCCAGGTAGAGATCCTCGACCTGAGGATGAGAGCTGACGTCGATGATCCGGTCCCGGCCCGCCGGGGGCCACCCTCTCCGGTTGCGGTCATGGAAGTAGTGGCTGCGGATCAGCAGCAGCCCGGAGGGGCCCAGGGCGTCGAGCACCCGCTCCGGGTCGAACGGCGGCCGGTAGCCGGGCAGGTGCTCCCGGTGGGTCGGCGCGTACAGCATCACCTGCTCACCGAGACCGGCACCGAACTGGGCCCGCAGCCGTAGCACCTCCTCGGGGGTCGCGGTGACCAGCCGGTCGTTGCGCGGATAACCCACCTCCACGGTGGTGTACGCGGCCGGATAGGCCCGCTCCCACATCTGGGTGGAGAAGCTGTTGGCGGAGATGCTGTAGTCCCAGCGGTCCACCCGACGCAGCAGCCCGGCGAAATCCATCCCGACCGCCCCCAGTGGATAACGCTGCTGGTCCAGCCCCATCACCTTGACCGGGGTGCCGTGGTGGGTCTGCACATGCACCGAACCGGGCCGTTTGCGCACCGAGTCCGGGAAGTTGACGTTGTTGATCAGCCACTTGGCCCGGGCCAGCACCCGGTGGTACGCGGGACTGCCGGCCACCACGTACTCGACACCCGCCGGCAGGGTGTGCACCCGGTCCCTCCGTACGATCCACACCCCCCGGATCTGGGGGGCCAGCCGCCGGGCCGCCTCGTAGATCGCCGCCGGGTTGCAGGCGTAGCCGCGGTACCAGTAGGCCGCGTAGACGGCCAGGTTCTCGTCCAGGGGTCGGTGCAGTTCGGCCCGGTGGTACCCGTGCAGCGCGACATCCCTGGCCGCCCGCACGGTGGCCCGCACCGGTGGCACCGCCCGACGTCTTACCTGCCGGACGGCGCGGCGAGCGGTCTCCCCCCTGCGGCTGGTGGCCCGCAGCGCCGAGTAGGCCCGCCACCGCCCGGCCGCCACCAGCCGGTGCTTGAGCCCCTCCACCCCCGGCGGGACCCGGTATCCACCCGGCGGCCGGTACCGGGCGTACTCGATCGACATCCGGGCGAAGAAGGTCGGCCGCAGGTGCGCGGGGAGCCGATCGGGGTTGCCGAGCACGGTCAGGTAGTGCCACATCATCCGTTCGAACAGCGCCGCCCGCAGCTCCTGGGCGCCGAGCCGATCGGCGTACCGGAACACCCGGTGCCACTGCTCGAACAGCTCGAAGTGCCGCTCACCCCGGGTCTTCGTGATCGCCCCCGCCCGCCGCTGCCGATAGTTGACACAGACCGTGTCGAGTACCCCGATCCGGTCGGCGGCCAGCAGCATCGGATAGCTGAAGGACACGTCCTCGTACCAGCCGGGGGCGAAGCGCAGCCCGGTCTCGGCCAGGAACTGTCGACGGACCAGCCGGTTCCAGGCGGTGTGCAGCAGGTTCAGGGTCTCCGGTCGCTCCCGCAGCCGGAAGGTGACCGGCCCGGGCGGCTGCGGGAACACCTCGGCCATGGCGCTGCGGGTGACCGTGTCGTTCCAATGGGCGCGGACGTGGTCGACCAGCAGCACGTCCGGGCGGGTGGTGCGCAGCCGCTCGGCCACCTCGATCAGGCACTCCGGCACCAGCCAGTCGTCTCCGTCGATGAACCAGACGTACTCCCCGACCGCCCGGTCCAGCCCGGCGTTGCGGGCCGGCCCCAGCCCGACGTTGCGGTCCAGCCGGAGGGGGCGTACCCGATCGTCGCGGGCCGCGTACTCGTCGAGGATGTCGCCGCTGGCGTCGGGTGAGCAGTCGTCGACCCCGATCACCTCGATGTCGACGACCGGCTGGGCGAGGATCGAGTCCAGGCATTCCCGCAGGTAGCCCTGCACCCGATAGGCCGGGACGACGAAGCTGATCAGCGTCATCGTCCCGGCCCCCGTCAGGTTGTCGCGTTCCCCCCGGCACCTGTCGGCACCCGGGCCGGCCGGACGAACCAGGCCAGCACCACGCTCGCCGCGAAGAGCACCAACAGGTAGATACCGAGTGTAGCGAGACCAATACTGACGATTCCGACAATCGCCGTCAGCCCCAGCAACACCGACCGCCCCTCCCAGCCGAGGGTCGCCGGGTGCAACGGTGGTGCCGGTTGCCGCTTCTCCAGCCGGGCCACCAGGTCGTAGTGGTGCAGGGTGAGCACGAAGACGTACCCGAAGATCAGCCAGGCCGGGGCCCCGCCGATCACCCCTACCGCGATGGCGAACAGGTACTCCGCGGCCCGCAGGGCCGCCGGCACCAGCCAGTCCAGCGGACCGTTGTGGGCCGCCCGGGCACCGGCCGCGCCCACCAGCAACACCAACAGCACCACCGGCACCGTCCAGCGCAGCCGATCCGCACCCTCGCCCGCCAGCAACGCCACCAGCAGCAGGACCCCCGCACCCAGGGCGGCGAACACCGCTAGCACCAGCGGCCCCGGGCGACGCAGCGTCGGTAGCCGGGCCGCCAGCAGGCCGTCGTCGCGGTGCAGGAGGGCGTCTAGGGTGTCCAGCACCGGCACCCGCATCCACCGGGCCCGCAGGGTACGCAGCGCCCCGGTGTACGCGAACGCCAGCACCCCCCAGGTCAGTACGGCCAGCAGCGCGATCCGCTGGTTGAACAGGGCGGCGGCCAACGCGATCAGGGCCCACCGCTCCCCGATCGGGAAGACCACGGTGCGCTTGAGCCAGTACGACACCGAGCCGGTGTCGGCCTGCACCTTCGTGGAGGCGGCGTTCAGCCGGTCCCCGATGCCGCCGCCCCCGGTGCCGACGGTCTTCGGCCGTCGGGCCGCCTCGTCGTGCAGGACGCCGTACCAGGCATCGGTCATGTGCCGGACGGTTTGTAGGGTCATCGCGGCGATGGCCAGGGCCCACCCGTATCGGACCCCGGCCGCCGTGGCCCCCCACCCCAGACCGGCGTAGACCAGGTACTCCTTGGCCCGGTCGGCCATGGTGTCCAGCCAGCCGCCCCAGGCGCTGAAGTTGCGGGTGTACCGGGCCAGTTGGCCGTCCACACAGTCCAACACGAACCCGAGGTAGAGCAGCACCCCACCGGCGACCAGGGCCACCCGGCCGCCGGTGGCGAACAACGCCGCCGCGGCCACCGCGAACCCCACCGACAGCATGGTCACCCCGGTCGGGCTAAGACCCAACCGGGCCGCCGCCTTCGTGACGTACGGGGACCAGGTGCTGACGAAATAGGTAGTGAAGAAGTCGTCCTTCTCCTTGACCGACAGCCGCAACTCGGCCCGGTCCTCGTCCACCTCGGCGATCGCGGCCTGCGCCGCGTGCAGTTCGCTCACCTCGTCCACCCGGTGCGCCACCAGCAGGCGTACCCGCTGGGCGAAGACCAGCACACCCTGGGCGGTGAGCCCGGCGAAGACCTGGTCCACCGCCGGTCCCGAGGGCTCCACCGGCGCACCGCCCCCGTCCCCGTGCCCGGCGGCCACATCGGCCAGCCGACCGGTAGCCGCGGCCCGGGCGGCGGCGACCAGCGCCGGGAGGTCGTCCCGGCCGACCCGCACCGCGCCACCGAAGACCCCGGTGGCCTCGCCGTCCAGCCGATGGGCGGGACCCGCGCCGACCACCTGGCCGCGTTCCTCACGGACCGTGGTGCGGCCACCGGTCGGCGGGTCGGTGAGCACCAAGGCCACCGTCGGCCCGACCGGACTTGTCAACAGATGCCGCAGTACGGCGGTGTGCGCGACCAGGTCGGCACCGCTGACCACCACCGGACCCGCGGATGTCCCGGCCAGGTCGGCCAACTCGTCGAGGTCGGCCGCGAACCGTACCTCCGTGACCCCGGCCGCCCGCCACTGCGCGGCCAGTCGGTCGGTCAGCGCCGTACCGTCGCCCGTCGGCAGGCCCGCGGCCGGAGAACCGGCGGCGAGCACGATCGCGAGCGTCACCGGGGAACCGCGTCGTGGTACGCGGCCAGCGCCTCGGCGATCGTGCCGTCGACGCTCAGCCGGCCCGCGTCGAGGAACAATCCTCGACGGCAGAACCGGGTCAGGTCCTTTTCGTTGTGTGACACCAGCACCAGAGTGCGCCCCTCCCCGAGCAGACGATCGATGGTCGTGTAGCACTTCGCGCGGAACTCGGCGTCCCCGACCGCCGTCACCTCGTCCATCAGCAGGATCGGGTGTGGCAGGTGGGAGATGATGGCGAAGCCCAGCCGCACCTTCATACCGGACGAGTAGTGTCGCACCGAGGTGTCGATGGCCCGTTCCACCTGTTCCCCGGCGAACGAGACGATCTCCTCGAAGTGCCGCTTCAGGTAGCCCGACGACAGCCCGTGCAGGCCCCCCACCAGGTACAGGTTCTCCCGACCGGTCAGGTCGTTGGAGAAACCGGCGGACAGTTCCAGCAGCGGCGCCACATCGCCGGAAACCCTGATCCGCCCCTCGTCGGGAATCAGCACCCCGGCGATCAGCCGCAACAGGGTGCTCTTGCCGGTGCCGTTGCGGCCGATCACCCCGACGGTCTCCCCGGGTGCGATCGAAAAGGTCAGGTCGCGCAGCGGCCAGAACTGGCCGTCGGCCGCGCTGCGCCGCCCCCGGTGGATGAGCAGTTCCCGCAGTCGCAGTTGCCGCCGACGGTTGCGGACGAACCGGATGCCGAGCCCCTCCGCCTCGATTATCGATTCGCCCATCAGAGCTCCTTGAGCACGGCGGGTTCGAGCCGACGGAACGACCACCAGCCGACCACGAGCAGCAACAGACTGATGCCGACGGTGGTGGCCAGCATCCGGGCTGACGGAAACTCCTCCGGGTACCACACCGAGTGGTGCAGTTGGAAGATGCCGACCAGCGGGTTGAGTTCGTAGCCCAGCTTCAGCCAGCCCGGCAGGCCGGAGTCCCGGACCAGACTCAGCGGATAGATGATCGGGGTGGCGTAGAACAGCACCCGGATGACCAACCGCATGAACCGCTCCACGTCGCGCATCAGCACGTTCCAGGCGGACAGTAGCAGGGCCACCCCGATCAACAGGGTGGCCTGCACCAGCACGGCCAGGGGCAGGGCCAGCAGCGACCAACCCGGCTCGATCCGGCCCTGGGCGGCGTACCAGATCGCGATGCCGGCCAGGATCGGCAGACCGGCGGCGTACTCGGCGAACCGGCCGGCCACCCGACCGATCGGAAACACCTGCCGGGGTACGTTCATCGTGGTGATCAACCGGGACTGTCCGGTCAGGGCGTTCGTCGCCTCACTCAGCGCCGAACTGGTCCACATCCAGGCGAAGATCCCGGTGATCAGAAACAGGGGGTACGACCCGGCGGCCTCGCCCAGGTGTCGGTTGGTGTCCCGGGAGTAGAGCACCCCGAAGACGAACCAGTAGATGGCCCCCATCCCCAGGGGCTCGATCAGGGACCAGAAGTAGCCCAGCACCGACTGCTGATACTTGACCGCCAGATCGCGCCGGACCAGGATGCGCAGCGAGTTGCGGTGCGACCACAACGGCCCCACGCCAGAGGTCACCGTCGTTCTCCCGCCTACCGAACGGACGCCAGGTTAGCAGCCGGTGGAGGCCGTCCGTTCAGCCCTAGATCGCGTCGACCACCAGGCCCGCGCGTCGTCTCCCCACCATCCGGGTACTCCCCGCCGAGGATCTTCCCGCCGCCCCGTACCCGACATTCGGATCGGCGCCAGTCTCGCCCACGGTCCTGACCCCCTGGTCGAGCGACACGCCCGCCCCCCGTCACCGCGCCACACCACCCGGCCGACAGCGGTCGCCCCGATGCTAGCCCCTGCACCCCGCTCGATACCCCGACTTCCACCCCGACCCCACCCTCCCCCCGCCCTCCGCCCCTTCCTCGTCGATCATGCACTTATGGTCGCCGATTTGACCGTTTAAGAGTATTATGCCCCGACCAAAACTCCATGATCGACGGGGCGGGGCGGGGCGGGGCGGGGCGGGGCGGGGCGGGGCGGGGCGGGGCGGGGCGGGCGCTAGGGCGCGCGGGAGGGGAAGGGTGGGGTGCGGGGGGCGCGGGTAAGTACCTACGGGTGGGCGGGGCGGGATTCGTTCTCGGGACGGAGGGCGAGGGCGGACCGTGTCCCTAGCGTTGATTACCGGAGCGGCGGATCGCCGCAGAGGGGAACCACCACGATGAGTCGCAAGCTTGTTCGGCCCCGGCAGGGGCGCATGTTCGCCGGCGTCTGCGCCGGTCTGGCCCAGCGTTTCGGCATGTCGGCCGGATTCGTCCGGCTGCTGTTCCTGCTGTCGCTGCTACTGCCCGGCACCCAGGTGATCATCTACCTGGCCCTGTGGATCATCATGCCCAACGAGGACCGCTACGTGATGGCCGGTCGCTGACCTCCCCACGCCGGGCTCCCGCCCGAGCCCGGCGCAGCCAACCTCAAGCAGCTATTTGCAAGCAACCAACTGCACGGCAACCAGCGCAGCCGACTTCGGGGATGCTGCCCGCCGGCCGACTGCCGGAGGCGGCGATCCCCGAAGTCGCCCTATCGAACGGGTGAAGCCGCCCGGCAGGTCAGGGGGCCACGTAGGTGACGGTGACCTGCTCGAAGCCCAGGGAGACGAGCAGACCGACGAGCATCTTGCGGGTGTTCTCCTCGGCCCGGGCGGCCAGCCCACTGTCCCGTGCCGCAGCGGTGATCCGATCCTCGGCGAGCTGGTAGACCTGCTGCTGCCGGTTCGGGTCATTGCCGATCAGGTCACCTACCCGGTTGAGCAGGCCGCGCTCCTCCGCGAAGACGTAGCTCTTGTCCAGGTCGAGATTGGTCTTGCCGAGCTGCGGTGCCGGCAGCTTGACTTCTACGGATTTTCCGTCGGCCGACTGCACGATCGCTCCCTCGGTGAGGGCCCCGAAATCGACGTACGCCTCGACACTGCCCGATCCGACGAACAGGGTGCGCTGGTTGAGCAGCCAGTCCGGCACGTTGCGGCGGTCGTTCTGCAGGTCGACGACGACCTGGAAGTTGCCTTCGGCGGCCACGTATCGGCTGAGGTCCCGCATCGACTCCAGCAGCGCCGGCTGGCTACGGTCGGTCTGCTCCTTGCTGAAGGGATTGCGGAACTCGGGCAGGAGCCCGGTGGTCTGCACGCCGAGCAGGACCACCACGGCCAGTGCCGCCGCGCCGAGTACCCAGAGCAGGGCGCGGGCGGCGCCGCCACTGGACGGGGGCGCGGGTGGAACCTCGGACCGGTCGTCCGCTCGCAGGTCAGTGTCGGAAAAACTGCTGGTGGGCTCGTTGATGTCGCCGTCGCGTGCCATCGCCCTCACCGTCCTTGTCAGACGCGTTGTCTGTGATGACGGTAAGCCCCCCGTACGACACCCGCTCGCCGAGTCACCCGATCGCGTGTTTCCGCAGCTCAGTACGGGTCAGGACCCGGCGGGAAGAGGCACTGTCACTCGATCGCTTCGGCGAGCACGAGCACCCGGGCGTGGATCTGGTTGCGCTGTTGCAGTGCGGCGCGCAGCGCGCGGTGCAGGCCGTCCTCCAGGTAGAGGCCCCCGTTCCACTGCACCACGTGCGGGAACAGGTCTCCGTAGAAGGTCGAGTCCTCCGCCAGGAGCTTGTCCAGGGCCAGCTCACGCTTGGTGGTGATGAGCTGGTCCAGCCGCAGCGGTCGGGGCGGGATCTCCGCCCACTGCTTGAGAGTCAGGTTGTGTTCCGGGTAGGGACGCCCGTCCCGGACCGCTCTGAAGATCACGACGGCACGCTCCCCTCCCTACCCGATTCGTACCACGACACCGACGAGGGTCGCGGCACGGTACCGCGACCCCCGCAGCACCGATGTCCGTGCCAGCGTAGCGGCACCCCGCACCCCGCGTTCTGCTCCCCGGCGCCAGTTTCGCCACCGGGAGTCCGGTTCTCAACCGGACGAAACCGCCCGTACGGGTCAGCTCCACCGCCCTCGGCGGACCACTTCCTCCACCGGACGCCGCCCTCGGCGCAATGAGGGTGACCGATGGTCGGGGGCCCGATAACCGACAGTGATAGCACCGATCGGGTGGTACTCCTCCGGCACCCCGAACGCCTCCCGGTAGGAGTCCCACCGCTGGGGCGGTATCCCGAAGAAGCACGCCCCCAGTCCCTCGTCGACCGCGGTCAGCATCATCAGCAGGGCGGCGAAGCCGGTGTCGATGTACCAGTAGGGCACCGGCCAGCGTTCCGTCGAGCGGTCCGCCCAGCCCTTGTCCGCCTCGGCGTACCGCTCCAGGTAGACCGAGCGGTTGGCGTGCGGCACCACGATCAGCGGGGCCCGGCGCATCCCGGTCAGCCAGCGTTCCCGGCCGCCGCCGGCCGGGGTGCTGGCCGCCCAGAAACGCTCCCGGTCCGCCGGCTCCTCCAGCACCAGGAACCCCCAGCCCTGGGAGAATCCCGCCGACGGGGCCCGTACCGCATGGTCCAGCAACCGGTCCACCACGGCCGGGGGAACCGGGCGGTCCGGGTCGTAGTTGCGCACCATCCGGCGGCGCCGGACCACCTCCGCGAACTCCACCTGCACTCTCCTCCACGCTGGTCCGGGCGGCGGCCTCAGCTGGTGGGCTGGATGCCCCAGACTCCCCGCCAGGTGTCGCCGGGTGCCAGGACGATCAGATCCCGGCCGGAGCGGAAGGCATCCGGCGGGCAGGTCATCGGCTCGACCGCCACCGAACGCCGGAACCGCTCACCGGTCAGGGTGTCACCGGTGTAGACCTGCCACCAGCCGAACTGGGCGTCCGCCCAGATCCGCAACCCGCTGGTCGCCTCCGGCCCGCTCAGGGTGACCGCGGAACCGCCGTCGTCGTCCCGGTCCACCTGCCCGAAAGCGGTATCCAGTACCGCGTCGCCGATGCGTCGCGGCTGGGTGTAGTCGTACTCCGTGCCGCTGACCGGGGTCACCCCGACCGGCAGCAACCGCCCGTCCACCACCACCCGGGTCTGCGCGGGCACCTGCAACGCGATCTCCTCCACCGACACCCCGGGCAGTTGCAGGTAGGGATGCACGGAGAAGCCGAAGGGTGCCGACTGCCCGCCAATGTTGGTCACCTCGTGCTCGGCCCGCAGCCCGTCCGGCCCCACACTCCATCGGGTACGCAGCCGCAGCGGCCACGGATAACCCGGCTGGGGCGGCAGGTCGAACCCGATCGTGACCTCGTCCGGCCGCTGCTCGATCAGGTGCCAGGCCGACCAGTTGACCAGGCCGTGGATGGCGGTGCCGCGCTCCGGCTCGGTGATGTTGAGCTGCAACGACTGCCCGTCGAAGGTGTAGTCCCCGTCCCGGATCCGGTTGGGCCAGGGGGCGAGCACCTGACCGGCGGAACCGGGGCAGACCTCGTCGGTGCCGTACCCGTCCAGGTGCTCGACGCCGTCCTGCCGGTAGGCGCGCAGCCCGCCGCCCACCTCGACGATGACCGCCTCGTGTCCGGCGGCGGAGATGGTCCACTGTGCCCCGGAGAGGGGACGCGGCTCGTGGTTATCCATGTCGCCAGACCCTAGCTTCCGGGTGCGCCGCCCGCTCACCACGGTCGACGATCATCGAGCTCCCCCGGAGGCCCGGTACCGGGTCAGCGCCGGGAACGCCACCGCCAGCAGCACCGCCAGCACCGCTGCGGCCAGGCCGCCGCCCACCCAGGCCACCCCGCTGCCGAAACCGGCCGCCATGGCTCCCGCCCGCAGGTCACCCAGGCGGGGCCCGCCGGCCACCACGACGGTGTTGACCCCTTGGAGGCGTCCGCGCATCCGGTCCGGGGCGTACACGATCAGCATCGACTGCCGCACCACCGCGCTGACCAGGTCGGCCGCACCCGCCAGCACCAGCAACGCGACCATCAGCCAGAGCTGACGGGCCAGCCCGGCCAACGCCACCGCGACCCCCCAGCCGACGACGGCCAGCACCAGCACCAGTCCCTGCCGACGGACCCGGCCGATCCAGCCGGAGAGCAGCCCGGCGAGCAGAGACCCGATCGCGATGGAGCTGTAGAGCCAGCCCACCGCCGCGCCACCACCGAACCGCTCGGTCGCGACCTCGGGAAACAGGGCCCGGGGGAAGGCGAACACCATCGCGATCAGGTCGACCGCGAAGGAGAGCAGCAGCACGGGGGCGCCGGCCAGGTACCGGACCCCGTCGACGATGCTGCGCAGGCCGACCTGCCGGGGACCGCCGTCGGGATCCGGCTCAGGCGGCATCGCGGGCAGCCGCAGGGCCGCCCAGATCAGCGCGACGAACAGCACGGCATCCAGGCCGTAGGCCACCGGCAGGGCGACCCCGAGTTCGAAGGTGGCGAGGATCAGACCGGCGGTCAACGGCCCGAGCACCGAGGTGGCCATCGCCGTGGTGAAGTTCAGGGTGGTGGCTGCGGGCACCAGCTCGGTCGGGACCAGCCGGCCGACCAGGGCGGCGCGGGCCGGACTGGCGATCGCGAACGACACCGAACTCAGCGCCACCAGGGCCAGCAGGAGCACCGGGCTGCCGACATCCAGCACGGCCTGCGCCAGCAGACCGAGTACGGACACCCAGAGCAGCACCGACCCACCGAGCAACACCCGACGCCGGTCGAGGGCGTCGGCGACCGCGCCGCCCCACAACCCGAAGACCAGCAACGGTACGAAGGCAGCCACCCCGAGCAGCCCCACCCACAGGGAGTCCTGGGTCAGCGCGTACATCTCCACCGGTACGGCGACCGCGGTGAGCTGGTACCCGAACATCGCGATGGCGTTGCCGCTCCACAGCCGCCGGTACGCCGGCACCCGCAGTGGGCGCAGGTCGATGGCCCAGCGGCGCCGCTCGCGCCCCCGGGAGGTGTCGGTCTTGGTCACGGGGCCAGCCGCTCCACGACCCAGTCGGTGTCGGTACGGCGGAACCGCAATCGGTCGTGCAGCCGGCTGGCCCGTCCCTGCCAGAACTCCACCGAGTCGGGGCGTACCCGCAGCCCGCCCCAGTGCTCCGGGGCGGGGATCGGCTCCACGTCGGCGAACCGCTGCGCCGCCACCCGGTAGGAGTCGTCCAGGGCGGCCCGGTCCGGCAGTACGGACGACTGGGTGCTGGCCCACGCGCCGAGCTGCGAGCCGCGCGGCCGGCTGGCGAAGTACTCCTCGGTCGTGGCCCGGTCGATCCGCTCCACCGCCCCGGTCACGATCACCTGCCGTTGGATGGGAAACCAGGGAAACACCAGGCTGGCGTACGCGTTGGCGGCCACCTCGGTGCCCTTGCGGGAGTGGTAGTTGGTGAAGAAGACGAAGCCCTCCGGGTCGTACCCCTTGAGCAGCACCGTCCGCCCACTCGGCCGGCCGCTGGCGTCGGCCGTGCCCACCACCATGGCGTTCGGCTCGGGCAGCCCGGCAGCCACCGCCTCGGCGAACCAACGATCGAACTGGGTGTACCAGTTCTCGGCCAGGTCGGCCTCGACCAGCCCGGATCCGGCCGTGTACTCGTTACGCATGTCGGCCGGTGGCGGTGTGTCCCCCGTCACGTACCCTCCCCTGTCCATCCGGCTGATCCGCCCCCGACCAGCCCGTACGGTCAAGTCTCACCCAATCAGCCACGGCCGCCGCATCCGGGGATGTCGTGTGCAGCACATCGACAGTGGGTCGCGTACCCGATTACCAGCAGGCAAGATGTCACGAACACATCCCTGAGGGTCGCCTAAGGCGCTCACCCGGCCGGGGCCGGGTCATCGAGCCCGGGCGGGCGCACCGACCACACACCAGGAGTAGTGAGATGGCCGATTTCAAACCCGGACTCGAAGGCGTCGTAGCGTTCGAAACCGCTATCGCCGAACCCGACCGCGAGGGCGGTGCGCTGCGTTATCGCGGGGTCGACATCGAGGATCTGATCGGCCAGGTCTCCTTCGGCAACGTCTGGGCCCTGCTGGTCGACGGTCGGTTCGGGCCCGGTCTGCCCCCGGCCGAGCCGTTCCCGGTGCCGGTGCACTCCGGTGACATCCGGGTCGATGTGCAGTCCGCCGTGGCGATGCTCGCCCCGTACTGGGGGCTCCAGCAGATGCTCGACATCTCCGACCAGCAGGCCCGCGAGGACCTCGCCCGAGTCTCGGTCACCGCGCTGTCCTTCGTCGCCCAGTCCGCCCGGGGCCTCGGCCTGCCGGCGGTGCCGCAGAAGGAGATCGACAAGGCCTCGACCGTGGTCGAGCGCTTCATGAAGCGGTGGCGCGGGGAGCCCGACCCCCGGCACGTCAAGGCGGTCGACGCGTACTTCATCTCGGCCGCCGAGCACGGCCTGAACGCCTCCACCTTCACCGCCCGGATCGTCGCCTCCACCGGGGCGGACGCCGCCGCCTGCATCTCCTCGGGCATCGGGGCCCTCTCCGGCCCGCTGCACGGCGGAGCGCCGTCGCGGGTGCTCAGCATGTTGGAAGCCGTCGAGCGCAGCGGGGACGCCGAGAGCTACGTCAAGGGCGTCCTCGACCGGGGTGAGCGGCTGATGGGCTTCGGCCACCGGGTGTACCGGGCCGAGGACCCCCGGGCCCGGGTGCTGCGGCGTACCGCCAAGGAGCTGGGGGCACCCCGGTTCGAGGTCGCCGAGGCGCTGGAGAAGGCGGCGCTGACCGAGTTGCAGGCCCGCCGGCCGGACCGGGTGCTGGCCACCAATGTCGAGTTCTGGTCGGCGGTCGTCCTCGACTTCGCCGAGGTTCCGGCCCACATGTTCACCTCCATGTTCACCTGCGCCCGGATGGGTGGTTGGAGCGCGCACATCCTGGAGCAGAAGAAGCTCCAGCGCCTGGTGCGGCCCTCCGCCCGCTACGTCGGCCCGAGCCCCCGCAAGCCGCACGAGGTCGAAGGCTGGGACGCCGTCCCGCACGGCGTCTGAGGTGTAAGGAAGGGCCCCTGCTTAACGTTTCCGGTAGAGCAGGGGCCCCTTGTTAACACTCGGGCCCCCGGGTCGGCGAAGGTCGACGTACCGCAAAAGGTTCCGGTGTGGGCCAGGCCACGGGCTGTGGCAGACGACTCACGGTTCGGGGCATGACGAACGCCCGGAGCGGCGGCGACGGGTGCGAGGATGAAGGCCGGCAGCGCCGCCGGTGGGTTCGACCGGCTCCACGGTCCACCCAGCACGCGCCCGCCGATCGGTCCACTCCCACCTGCTCACTCGGGCCCCGACCCATGCGGAAGGATCTTGAAAACCGTGGCTGACGCTCCGACCATCCGGATTCCCGACGAGATCAAGCCCGCCGACGGCCGATTCGGCTGCGGGCCGTCCAAGGTCCGTCCGGCGGCGGTCTCCGCGCTCGCCGAGGTGGCCACCAGCTACCTGGGCACCTCGCACCGGCAGAAGACCGTCCGTGACCAGGTGGCCCGGCTGCGCTCCGGCATCGCCGAGTTCTTCTCCCTGCCCGAGGGCTACGAGGTCATCATCGGCAACGGGGGCGCCACCGCCTTCTGGGAGGTCGCGACCTTCGGCCTGATCCGCGACCGGGCCCAGTTCGCCAGCTTCGGCGAGTTCGGGGCCAAGTTCGCCAAGTCCGTCAAGGACGCCCCCTTCCTGGGCGAGCCCACCATCCGCAAGGCGGACGCGGGCAGCGCCCCGACCCTGGTCGCCGAGGCCGGGGTGGACGTCTACGCCACCCCGCACAACGAGACCTCGACCGGTGTCGCCGTACCGATCAGCCGGGTGGCCGACGCCGACCCGGGCTCGCTGCTGCTGGTCGACGCCACCTCCGGCGCCGGTGGCCTGGAGGTCAACGTCGGCGAGACCGACGTCTACTACTTCGCCCCGCAGAAGTGCTTCGGCTCCGACGGTGGCCTGTGGCTGGCCCTGATGTCGCCGGCCGCCCTTGAGCGGGCCACCGAGATCAAGGCCTCCGGCCGGTACATCCCCGCCTTCCTGGACCTGGTCACCGCGATCGACAACTCGCGGCTGGAACAGACCTACAACACCCCGGCGCTGGCCACCGTCTTCCTGGCCGCCGAGCAGACCGACTGGATGAACTCCCAGGGTGGGCTGGCCTGGGCAGCCAAGCGCACGGCCGAGAGCGCCGGGATCGTGTACGGCTGGGCCGAGCGCTCCGCCGTGGCCACCCCGTTCGTCGCCGACCCGGCCCTGCGGTCCAACGTGGTCGCCACCATCGACTTCGCCGACGGGGTGGACGCGACCGCGATCGCCAAGGCGCTGCGGGCCAACGGCATCGTGGACACCGAGCCGTACCGCAAGCTGGGCCGCAACCAGCTGCGCATCGCGCTCTTCCCGGCCGTCGAGCCGGCCGATGTGGAGGCCCTGACCGCCTCCATCGACTACGTGGTCGAGCGGCTCTGACCCGCCGCTGAGACACCGGGCCCGGTCGACCCTGCGCGGTCGGCCGGGCCCGCTACGCTGAACGGACCGGCCGTGCGATGGTCGTACCGTCGGGGTCGAACCGCCCCTGTCGGCCCCTGGCGACTGACCGGCCGCACAGCCCCCACCAGCACCGGACAAGGCTGCTCAGCACGAGTTGCTCGGGCGTGGCGTCTCCCACCTGGACCCGGATGGGCGTACCGTGGTCCTCAACGCCCCGGGTGGCCGGCTCGTGGCGTAACGGCCAGCGAAGCGGGACGGAGGCAACGCGATGCGCCCAGTACGCTTCGTCGCCCTCTCCGAGGACGGCCAGGCCCTGGTGCTCGCCGACGAGGTCGGGCGGCTACTCGCCCTGCCCATCGACGAGCGTGTCGCCGGAGTGCTGCACGCCGAGCCGGGTGCACCGACGCTGACGGTGGCACCGACCACCGCCGATCCGATTCCGTCCCTGTCCCCTCGGGACATTCAGGCCCGGATCCGCTCCGGCGAGTCCGCCGAGGACGTCGCCCGCATCGCGGGGGTTCCGGTCGACCGGGTGCTCCGCTACGCCGGTCCGGTGCTTCAGGAGCGGGCCATGCTCGCCCAGCACGCCCGGCGTACCCGACTCAAGGGTGCCGACAAGCCGACCCCGCTGGCCGAGGTGGTAAACGGGCGACTCGCCCAGCACGGCATCGACACCGAGAAGATCTCCTGGGACGCATGGCGTCGCGACGACGGCACCTGGCGGATCGTCGCCACCTGGCCGTCCGGCAAGGCCACCGCCCAGGCGGTCTGGGATCTGGACAAGACCCGCCAGTCGGTCACCCCGCACGACGACATGGCGCAGTACCTCTGCGCCGAACGCCCCACCCCGATCCTCGGGCAGGAGCCGGCACCGGAGCGGGGCGGCCACGGGCTGCCCGGTCCCTCGCGCGGCGAGCCCACCCGGGGTGGCCACGGGCTGCCGGCACCGGCCGAGTCGGGCCGCGCTGGTCGTGACCCGATCCGCGCGGGCCGGGACGCCCTGCTCGCCTCCCTCGATCGGCCACTCGGCTCGACCTCGGGTCGGGGCCTCGAACCCCGCACCCCGGCCGCGCTGGCCGGCACCCCGGATTCCCCTCGGCAGCGGGCCGTCTCCGGTGGCGCTGCGGCGTTGCTCGGTGGTGGTCAGGGCTCCGCCTTCGACGACGACGCGGACGCGCCGAAGGAGGTGCCGGCCGTACCCTCGCTGGCGGTGCTGCGTCCTCGTCGCACCAGCACGCCCGCCGCGGGTGCCGCCGAGTCGACCGAGGCCGGCAGCAAGCCGCGCAAGCGCCTGCCCAGCTGGGACGACGTCCTGTTCGGCACCGGCCCCGCCGCCCGCGAATCCTCCTGACCCACCCGGGCGTCACCCGCACCCCGCCCGCCGAACGCACGCCGCGTCGAGCGCACGCCGCGCCGATCTTGCACTTTCTGTCCCCGCAAAACGCGCATACCGGTGCGAATCGGCGACCGAAAGTGCAAGATCGGCGGGCGGTCGAGGGCGGCGGCAGCGGGGGCGGGTGGCAGGGCGCAGGGGTGGGTGGGTTAGAGGGGGTGGGTGGTTAGGGGGTGGTGGGTGGGGGGAGGGCCGGGACAGGTCTGTACCAGCACCAGTTCGGCTACGGGCCAGGGTGGGCCACGGTAGCCGTCGAGGGTGGCCAGGTCGGCGTCCAGGTCGGTGGGGGGCAGTCGGTCACCGGGGCGGGCGATGGTCAGATGGGGCCGCAGCGGCTTGTCGTCAGTGGGCACCCCGATCGCGGCCAGTTCGGCGCGGACCGCACCGGCCAAGGTCACCAGGCCGTCGACCTCGCCGTGGACGTCGGTCCAGACCACCGTGCTGCGGCCCTGGCCGAACCGACCACCGCCGCCGAGCCGGAGCACGGGTGGCCGGAGCACGGGTGGCCGGAGCACGGGTGGACCGCTATGGACCATGTCGACGGCTAGCCGCAGCGCCTGCTGCACGGCCGGCAGCCGGGTGGGGTCGACCTCACCGAGAAAGGCGAGGGTGAGGTGGGCGCGGTCGGGGGCGACCAGGCGTACCTTCGCCCCGGCGGCTGCCGCCGCGCTGAGTCTGAGCCCGGCGACCGTACGGAACAGGTGTCCGATCGCCTCGGCGGGCGGGTAGACCGCGATGAAGAGTCGCATCGACGCAGGATTTCAGGCCGCAGGCCCGGCCCCCGGCGCACCCGGGCTAGTGGTGGCGCTGATGTTGGCCGGGGCGGGCGGCCGGCAGGCGGAGACCGGCGGCGTCCAGTTCACCCTCGATCCGGACCCGTTCGAGCTGCCGGTCGATACCGGTCAACTCGACCAGGTGTTCGGTGATGCCCAGCGCCCGACAGGCCCGCCGGAGCCGGTCGTCGTACGCGTCGAGCACGCTGCTGTGCCACACTACGGCGGCGCCGCCCAGCCGGTTCCGACGCAGGCACCGCAGATCCGCCGCGAGCTGCTCCAGGGGACGCCGGTCGGGGCTGTCGAGGGCGTCGAGGGCCTCCCCGCCGGCCGTTACCGCCTGATCGAGCTGTCGGATCAGGCGCCGTTCCCGTCGCCGGGTGCGCCACTCGTCGAATCCGCAGGTGAAGCGGGCGAGGACCTCGTCGGTGCAGACCACGAGCGCGATCAGCACCGGTACGAAGACCACGGCGATCAGGGCCAGGGACAGCAGCAGTAAGCGCAGGACCTCCACCCAACGAAGTTATGCCGCTTCGGACAGTGACGTCGCTGTTTTTCCAGTATCCGGCCGCCCGGGCGCTCAGACCTCGGTGACATAGAAGCGCGGCATGGGCAGGATCCGGAACCGCAGTCGGGCGCCGTCGCGGCGGAGCTGCCAGGCCAGCGCGAGCAGGGCGGTGACCAGGGAGACCAGGCCGCCGGCCCAGATGCTGACACCGGCACCAAAGGTCTCCGCGATCCAGCCGATCACGGGCGCACCGACCGGGTTGGTGCCGAGGAACACCAGCACCCACAGCGCCATGACCCGTCCCCGAAAGGCCGCGTCGGTGCCGAGTTGGACCCGCTGGTTGGCGGCCTGGGCGAAGTAGACCATGAAGAAGCCGGTCGGCGGCAGCAGGGCCACGACCATCCAGTACGTGGGTGCCAGCCCGACGAGGGTGCCGAAGACCGCGCAGGCGATGGCGGCGCCGAGCACCAGCCAGACCGACGGGCGACTACGCCGACCCGTACCGGCCAGCGCGCCGACCAGGGCACCGACCGCCAGGGTCGTGCTGAGTAGGCCGAAGGAGGCCGCGCCGGTGTTGAACACGGTCTTCGCCAGCGCCGCCAGGGTCAGCTGGAAGTTGAACAGCGCCATCCCGATCACCGACATCACCACCATCGGCAGCAACAGGTCGGGGCGACGGCCGACGTACCGCAGTCCGTCCAGCACGGTGGCGGCGGCCCGCTCCTCACGCGGCAGCAGGGGTGCGCGGTGCAGCTCGGAGCTTCGCATCTGCACCACCGTGACCAGGGGTGCGATCGAGCTGAGCGCGGTGACCATGAAGACCGGCCCGACGTCGAAGGCGGCGATGGCCAGGCCGGCGACGGCCGGCCCGACGATGCGGGCCGAGTTGAACACGGCCGCGTTGAGGGAGAGCGCGTTGGGAAGCAGTCGGGTGCCGACCAGTTCGGAGACGAACGCCTGCCGAACCGGGGTTTCCACCGCGTTGGCCGTACCGAGCAGCGCGGCGAAGACGAAGACGTGCCAGAGCTGCACCAGGCCGGTGACGACCAGCAGGCTCATCGCCAGGGACAGCACGGTCCAGAAGGCGTTGGCCACGAACAGGAGCATCCGCTTGTCGTACCGGTCGGCCAGCCGGCCGGAGATCAGCGTGAGCAGCAGTACGGGGGTGAACTGGAGCGCGACCACCACGCCGAGGGCGGTGGCCGAATCATCGGAAAGCTCGAGGACCAGCCAGTCCTGGGCGATGAACATCATCCAGACGCCGATCAGTTTGACCAGTTGCCCGGATGCGAAAAGCCGGTAGTTGCGGACCTGTAGGGACTGGAACATCGTGCTCAACCGTGCCTGCACTCTCGGTGCGCCTCCTCGCGGTGGTACGCGTCGTCGTCGTCGGACGGCGCGGCGCACACCGGGTGTGCGGCGTCAGGCGCGGGAGAGTCGCTGGAGAATCTCTGCGGCGTGTTGCAGGGTCTCCCGGTCGGTATCGCTCAGCTCGGTCAGCCGGCGGGCTAGCCATTCGTCTCGGACCCGCTCGAACTGGTCGAGCACGTCCTGACCTCCCGCGGTCACCGCGAGGATCACCTGCCGCCCGTCGGTCGGGTGCGGGGTGCGCTGCACGAGGCCGCGCTCCTCCAGCTTCGCGACGATCTTGGTCATCGTCGGTGGCTGCACCCGTTCGACGTCGGCGAGTTCCCGCGGCGTGAGCGCTCCGCCCAGCCGGATGCTGGTGAGCGCGGACAACTGGGTGACCGTCAGGTCACCTACCGGCCGGGCCTGGCGGACCCGCCGGTTGAGCCGGGTGATCGCATCACGCAGCTGATGGGCCAGCTGCGCCGGTGGCATGCTCTGCGCCGTCACCGTCCGCTCCGTCACGATAGTTAGCCTAACTAATGAGCTGGCCGGACCGCAGGGAATATGACCACCCTCACCCCACCCCGGCCGGGTGTGGCGAACCCACACCCGGCCCGAGCCTGGGATGTCAGAACACCAGCGCCTCGATCGGACCGCGCAGGAAGTACACCACGAACAGTGCCGCCACTCCGTACAGCAACGGGTGGACCTCACGGGCCTTGCCCTTGGCCAGCTTGATCACCACGTAGGCGATCAAGCCGCCGCCGATGCCGTTGGAGATCGAGTAGGTGAACGGCATCAACACGATGGTGAGGAACGCCGGGATGGCGATCTCGTAGTCGGCCCAGTCGATGGTCCGTACCGCGGTCATCATCAGGAAACCGACCACCACCAGGGCGACGGAGGCCGCCTCGAACGGTACGACCACGACCAGCGGGGCCAGGAACATGGCCAGCAGGAACAGCGTCCCGGTGACCAGGTTGGCCACCCCGGTCCGGGCGCCCTCCGCGACACCGGCGGCACTCTCGACGAACGCCGTGTTGCTGGAGACGCTGGCCGCGCCACCGGCCGCCGCGCCGATCGAGTCGACCAGCAGGATCTCCTTGGTCCGCGGCGGAGTGCCCTGCTCGTCGAGCATGCTGCCTTCCTGCCCGACCGCGACCATCGTGCCCATGGTGTCGAAGAAGTCCGTGATGAGCAGGGTGAAGATGAACATCAACACGACCAGCCAGCCAGCCCGCTCCCAGGAGCCGAGCACGTTGAACTGGCCGAGCAGCGACAGGTCCGGCACGTCGATGGGATTGCTGGGCAGGACCGGGACGTTCAGCGACCAGCCCTTGGGGTTCGGCTCCCCGTTGACGAAGGACGGGCCGATGTTGCCCAGCGCCTCAACGATCATGGCCAGCACGGTGGAGGCGAAGATGCCGATCAGGATCGCGCCCTTGACCCGGCGTACCACCAGCACCAGGGTCAGCAGCAGACCCAGCACGAAGACCAGGGTCGGCCAGCTGGCCAGCTTGCCGCCGATGCCCAGGCCCAGCGGCACGGTGCTGTTCGCCGCATCCGGGATCCGCCGGACGAAGCCGGCGTCGACCAGACCGATGATGGTCAGGAACAGGCCGATACCGACCCCGATCGCGGTCTTCATCTGGGTCGGCACCGAGCGGAACACGGCGGTACGCAGGCCGGTCAACACCAGCACCGCGATGATCAGACCCTCGATGACCACCAGACCCATGGCGTCGGCCCAGGTCATCTCCGGCGCGATCTCGTACGCCACCAGGGCGTTGACGCCTAGACCGGCGGCGACGGCGAGCGGGAACCGGCCGACCACGCCCATCAAAATGGTCATCAGACCGGCGACCAGCGCGGTCGCCGCGGCGATCGCCGGAATGGCCAGGGCCTTGCCGTCACCGTCGACGGCACCACCGAGGATCAGCGGGTTGAGCACCACGATGTACGCCATCGTGAAGAAAGTGGCCAGACCACCCCGTACCTCGCGGCTCATCGTCGAGCCGCGGGCGGTGACCTCGAAGTACCGGTCGAAGCCGTTGCGCGGCTGACTCGGGTCAGGGGGTGTGCTGTTGTCGAGCGGGGCTACTGCCATCAGAAACCTCACAGCGGATGATCAGGTCGTCGCGCGCATCGTCCCAGATGATCGGCAACCCGCAAACGTCGGTCGCGTACCCTGACCAGGTGCCGAAGCCGCAGCCCAGACCTGAACCACTAGACCCGCCGATGGTTCCATTCGCGTTGGTCGGCATGGCGGCGTGGGCAGTGGCCGGTCTGGTGCTGCTGTTGTTCCGAGACCGGCTGGCCGCGAGCGGTCACGAAGACTGGCTCTGGATCTGCCTGGCCGGTTTCCTGTGGGGCTTCCCCGGTTTGGCCGCGATGATGCGGCACGACGCCCACCGACGCCGCCGCCGCGCCACCGGCTGACCGCGACCGACCGCTCCGGCCCGCCCGATCAGGGGTGGCCGTACGGCTCCGAGGGCTCACCCGACTCGACCGACCCGGGTGCCCGTGACACCGACATCGGCTCCACCGCGCTGTCGTCGTAGATGGCGGGGACCTCCTCCACCGCCGTCTCGGCCTCGATCAAGGTCTCCGAGTGGGCGCCACAGCCGTGGTCGGTGCTGACCACCCGGCCGTCGTCCGGGGCGTAGAAGTTGCCGCAGACCCCGAAGCACTGCCGCAACTGCCCGGCGAGCGGGAGGTAGAAGCCGCAGGTGCCGCAGCGGGCGGCGGCCGGAGCGGAGACCGAGATCGGTGCCGTCGGGCCATGGTCGCCGTCGTACCAGCGCTGGGCCGTCTCGGCACGCCCCTCCCGCGACAACACCCGGGCCCGGCCCAGCCCCAACTCCCAGGCGGTCTCCTCCACCACCGGGTCGTCGGAGAGCAGATAGCCAGGCTGGAGCCGCTCGTCGTCCGGGGGCGTGAGCAGCAGATCACCGGGACCGAGATCACCCGGCTTGAGTCGCTCCTGCCAGGGCAACCAGCCGGGTGCCAGCAGCGCATCCGGCCCGGGTAGCAGCACGGCCTCGCAGATGGTCACCGTACGGCTGCGCGGCACCCGGGTGACGGTGACCGCCCACCGCCAGCCGCGATAGCCGGCCAGCAGGCATTCGAAGTAGTGGGTGACGAGCCGATCGCCCTCGGCGACAGCCTGGAGATGTTCACCGACTTCGGTGGCTTCCACCTCGGTGATGCCGGCACGCGCCACCTCTACGGCGGCGGCGCAGACCTGGTCGAGACGAGCGGCGCGGGCGGAGACAGGCCTGGTCACCCAACCATTGTTCCCCATGGGTGGGCCGGACCGTGAGGCACTCCCCAGAGGTGTTCTCCGAAGGTGGTGCGGCATCCGGGCGGCCGATAGGTCAGGATGGGTGCCATGCCGCTGTCCTCCCACTCCGAGCGGTCCCTCCTGGGGCGGACCGTCGGCACCGGCATCCGTGCCATTCGGCTGCTGCTCCGTGGCTCCCTCAGCGGGGGCCGGTGGGTGACCCGCAGCGCCGCCCGGGCGCGGACCCGGGGGGCCGGCGGGGAGACCGGCATGGTCCGCATGTTCGATCTGCACGCGGTCTCCTGCGCCGGGGACACCCTGATCGCCATCGGCCTGGCCGGAACGATCTTCTTCAACGTGCCGCTCGGCGAGGCCCGCAGCAAGGTCGCCCTATATCTGCTGGTGACCATGGTGCCGTTCGCCATGCTCGCCCCGGTGGTCGGTCCGCTGCTCGACCACTTCCGGCACGGCCGCCGGTACGCCCTGGCGACGACCATGCTGGGCCGCGCCTTCCTGGCCTGGATGATCTCGGACTACATCCACGGCTTCGGGCTGTATCCGGCGGCCTTCGGGGTGCTGGCGCTGTCCCGGGCGTACGGGGTGGCCCGCTCCGCCGCCGTCCCCCGGCTGCTGCCCGAAGGGCTCGGCCTGTCCCAGGTCGGCGCGCGGGCCAGCGTGTACGGCACGGTCGCCGGTGCCCTGGTCGCGCCGATCGGGCTGGCCGCCTTCTGGTTCGGGGCGCAGTGGCCGTTACGGGTCGCCTCGATCATCTTCCTGGTCGGCATGGTGATCGCCCTACGGTTGCCGCCCAAGGCCGACTCCGAACCGCCGGAGCGGGTACCCCGACCGCTGCGGGCTCTGCGGCGAGCCACCGGCGACCGCCCGCTCGGACGGGGCCGACCCGCCGGCCGTCTGGTGATCTCCAACCTGGTCGGCGCGGCCGTACTACGTGCCATCTACGGCTTCCTGCTGCTCTTTCTGGCCTTCACCATCAAGGCCGGTGACCTGACCACGGTGCTGTTCGGCCGCGACCTGGGCGACAAGGGGGCGCTGGGCCTGGTCGGCGGGGCGCTGGCGGTCGGCACCTTCCTGGCCACCGCCCTCGGCACCCGGCTGCGCATCCACCGCCCGACCGCGCTCCAGTCCAGCGGCATGGTCATCGTGGCCGGGGTGGGCGTACTCGCCACGCTGTCCTTCTCCCTGCCGATGGTCACCCTGCTCTGCGTGGTCGCGGCCATGATGAGCGGCATCGCGAAACTGGCTGTGGACGCCTCGATCCAGGAACGCATCCCGGAACGGCTCCGAGCCAGCTCCTTCGCCCACTCCGAGACCGTGCTGATGCTCGCCTTCGTGGCCGGCGGCGGGCTGGGACTCGTACCCTTCCACGGCCGGGTCGGCATCGCGGTCGCCGCCGGGGTCGGGGTGCTCGCCGCCGTACGCGGGCTGGTGATGGCCCACCGGCTGCGCGCCGAACGGCTCCGTGGCCGACCCCTGACCGACGAGGAACTGAAGGCCACCGAGCGGGCGGCCGACGAGAGGGCCGCCAAGAAGCAGGCCGACCGGGACCGCAAGGCCGCCGAGCACACCGAGGACACCGAGGACAACGCCCCCACCTCCCCCGCTCCCGCCCAGGGGGGTACCGCCGCCGAGGAGCCGGACCTGGCACCCCCGGGCTTCCACATCTACCGGCCCTCCTCGGCGGTCACCGGGACCGGCGGCGAGGACGAGACGCGCAGCAACTCACCCGGGTCGGTCTCGTGACCGGCCTGCTCGTGGTCACCGCCGTACCCGCCGAGGCCGAGGCGATCCAGGCCGGCCTGGACGATCCGACGATCGCGGTGGTCCCGGTCGGGGTGGGAGCGGCGGTCGCCGCAGCGGCGACCGGCCGACTGTTGGCCTTCGCCGAGGCCGCCGGTCGGCCGTACCGGGGGGTGATCAGCGCGGGGGTGGCCGGCGGCTTCGCCGACCAGGTACCGGTCGGCGGGGTGGTGCTCGGCACCCGAGCCGTCGCCGCCGACCTGGGCGCGGAGTCGCCGGACGGTTTCCTCCCCATCGACGAGCTGGGGATGTCGCCCGCACTGCTCGGCGGCGGCCCGGCCGTGTCCGCCGACGCGGAACTGCTGGCCACCCTGCGTACAGCACTGCCCACGGCCACGGTCGGCGCGGTGCTGACGGTCAACACGGTCACCGGCACCGCGGCCAGCACCGAGACGCTGCGGCGGCGGCACCCGGATGCGGTGGCCGAGGCCATGGAGGGGTACGGCGTGGCCGTCGCCGCCCGTCAGGCCGGGGTTCCCTTCGTCGAACTGCGTACCATCTCGAACCCGATCGGCCCCCGCGACCGGGACGCCTGGCGCCTGTCCGACGCCCTCGCCGCCCTGACCACGGCCGCCGTCGCGGTTGCCGCCGTCGCCCTACGTTGACCGGCCGATCAGGGCTGCGGCAGACGAAGCGTGGCCGGCCGACTCCAGTCGAGTTGATATCCACAGGCCAGCAGGAAATCGATCCCACCGAACTCCGCCGTGGCGCACACTGCCGGCAGGCCCGCGAGACGGGTCTCCTCGGCCAGCCGGGTCACCAGCCGGCGACCGAGACCGAGCAGCCGTAGCCCCGGCGCCACCAGCACCCCGTCCAGCACGACCTCACGCTGGTCGCCCCAATCCTCACCGAACAGCAGGTCCAGGCTGCGCACATGAGCGCGCAGTTCGCCGACGATGTCCCCGTCGGGCAGCTCGGCCAGCAGACGCCAGCACCCGTCCGGCACACCGTCGGTGACCCGTCGAATCCGCACCGAGTCACGCAGCCGCTCCCGCAGGCGCCGCTCGTCTCGACGACCACGATCGAGGTCGTACGTGACCTCGGGTACCCGCAACGGCCACCGGTCGGGCGGAAGGGTGTACGAATGCGCCCACCAGGCACCCGACCAGTCCTTCAACGTACGGACCTTCCGCACGTCCAGGTGCGCCGGATACCGCCGCCCCGCCTCGTCGCGCCGGGTGTCATCCTGGATCACCTCGCGGCGTGCGTCTTCGCACCGGCAGGAAGAGGCAGCATCATTTGCGCTGGCAAGTCGCAACCTCCCGCCAGCCGCTCGAATGAGCCGTTGCACGGTCTGGAACCGAGGATCGGTGCTCTGCCCCGACTCGATGCGCGCCACGGTTGACTGCGGCACACCAGACAACGCGGCCAGCTCGCGCTGACTCAGGTCGGCCTGCCGACGCAGCAACCGCAGCAAAGAACCCAGATCAGCCAGACCGTCGACAACCGTCCCGTCCCCCATGCCATCGATGCTTCCGCTCCGCCCCAGACCACTCAACCCCGATCGTCCACCTGTGGACAACCCTGTGGATAACCCGGAAGCGGTTGGGGACCGCCTGCCTTCCAGCAGCGCGAACCGGCCCGGCAACGTACGTCGGCAGGACCGAGGGTGTCCCCCAGCCCCCCTGTCGAGCTGAACCGTCTGCGCTATCGCCGCAGACGGATCCAGCAGACCTCCAGCGACGAGCAGGCGGGCGCCCTGCGCGGGCATCCCACGCAATCCATGGCACCGGCCAGCGACACCCATCCCGACAGGATGGTCATCGGCATTCCTGACGCCGAGGTGGCGATGAGGGTCAGGACAACCCCGCAGGAGCCGCTGTTGCCAAGACGGGCATCGGGATGGGTGATCCGTTGCTGCTCTCAGCTCGACAGGGGCCGTATCTGACACGGTCCGCCGCGACATGCCCGTCAATCCCCACCGCGTACGCCACGTCTGGACGCCAGCCGCAGGCTCGGCGGACCGGAGGGCTGCGGACCCGGAGGGCCCAGGGTCGGGTTGTCACGGCGGTGGGGTGTGACCGGGGCCGGTGGGGTGTGACCGAGCCGGGTGCAGTGTGACCGGGCAGGGTGCGGTGCCGACCGCCCGGCGTCGGCGGAGAGGGCGGGGATACGGTGGGGGCGTGGCGCTCTCGATGGCGATCTCGCCCTGCCCCAACGACACCTTCGTCTTCCACGCCCTGGTGCACGGGCAGGTGCCCGGGGCACCCCCGGTCGAGGTGACCTACGCCGACGTGGACGTGACGAACACCGCCGCCGAGCGTGGCGCCTTCGATC
This sequence comes from Micromonospora sp. DT229, assembly GCF_049844505.1. Taxonomy (NCBI): domain Bacteria; kingdom Bacillati; phylum Actinomycetota; class Actinomycetes; order Micromonosporales; family Micromonosporaceae; genus Micromonospora; species Micromonospora sp. DT229. The sequence goes on from NZ_JBNCLD010000018.1 coordinate 115,064, forward strand.
TGGTGAAGGTGAGCTACGCGGCGTTGCCGTGGCTGCTGGACGACTACCATCTGCTGCCCTGCGGCGGCGCGCTGGGGCGCGGCTGTGGGCCCCTGGTGCTGACCCGGGCGGATCGCGACGGCGGTCCGGACCGCACCGATCTGCGCGACGCCACCGTGGCGGTGCCCGGTGACCGGACCACGGCGTACCTGCTGTTTCGGCTCTGGTCGGCCGGGAGAACCCCCCGGCGCATCGAGGTGGTGCCGTTCCACGAGATCATGCCCGGCGTCGCCGCTGGGCGGTACGACGCCGGGCTGGTGATCCACGAGGCTCGCTTCACCTACCCGCGACACGGGCTGACCGCACTCGTCGACCTGGGCGAGTGGTGGGAAGGCGACACCGGCCTGCCCATCCCCCTCGGAGCCATCCTGGCCCGACGCGGGGTGGTGGACCCGCAGCAGGCCGCCGGGTGGATCCGGGAGTCCGTCCGGCAGGCCTGGGCCGACCCGGCGGCCAGCCGGGGGTACGTGCTGGAACACGCCCAGGAGATGGAGCCCGACGTGGTGGACCGGCACATCGGCCTCTACGTCAACGAGTTCACCGCCGACCTGGGAGAGGCCGGGTTCGCCGCCGTCGAGGCGCTGCTCGGCCGGGCCGCCGACGCCGGGCTGGTGCCTCAGACCTCCAGTTCGCGGGCCACCGCGTGGACCAGCTGAGCGATCTTCTGGGCGGCCTTACGATCCGGGAAGCGACCCCGGCGCAGGTCCGGCTGCACCTTCGCCTCCAGCACCTTGATCATGTCTTCGACCAGTCCGTGCAGCTCCTCGGCCGGTCGACGGCGCAGCTCCGCCACGGACGGCGGGGCCTCCAGCAGCTTGACCCCCATCGCCTGCGTACCACGCCGGCTGTCCACCACACTGAAGTCGATGCGCTGGCCGCCCTTCAGGTCGGTGACACCTGCCGGTAGCGCGGCCTTTGGCAGGAACACGTCGCCACCCTCGTCACTGGTGACGAACCCGTATCCCTTGGTCGCGTCGTACCACTTCACTCGACCCGTAGGCACCTGAGATCCCCTGCTTCGTTTGAGACGTCTACTGCTTCAAGGCTAGCCGGATCATGCCGTCGAGCGCCGCCGGGAATCCGGTGAGATCCGCCAGTACCGTAGCCGCCCCGGCAGCCTGCAGCTCCTCGGCCGAGCACGGGCCGGTGGCCACCGCGATCCCGGGCACCTCAGCCGCCCGGGCGGCCACCATGTCCGCCACGTGATCTCCCACATAGTGGGTGGCGCCGTGGGCACGCAGACCGGTCGCCTTCTCCTCGGCGAACAGGTCTCCGGCCACCTCGTCCACCACCAGCCCCAGGTGCTCCAGGTGCAGCCGGGCCAACCGGCCGTGCTTGGCCGTGACCACGAGCACCCGCCCGCCCCGCTCCCGTACCGCCTCGATGGCCGCTCGGGCCCCGGGCAGCGGAACGGCCGGGGCTATCGCGTACGCCGGATACAGCTCCCGGTAGGCGCGGACCGCCTCGTCGACCTGCTCGGGCGGGAACCAGCGGGCGAGCTCGGTGCGCAGCGGCGGGCCGAGCCGGGTCACGGCGGCGTCGGCGTCGATGGGTACGCCGGTCAGCTCGGTCAACGCCCGGAGAGCCACGGCGATGCCGGGGCGGGTGTCGAGCAGAGTCATGTCGAGATCGAAGCCGACCGTCAGTGCAGGCATCCTGGAAAGCTACCCGGCCCCCGACCCGGCCCGGTCGTCCGATGGGCGGAAGCACCCCCCGGCGGGCTAGCGTGGAACGACGATGAGCACCTCACTCGCCGACCACCTGCGGGCCCTGCCCGACGACTCCCTCGCCGCGCTGCTGCAACTGCGGCCGGACCTCGTCGTGCCGGTTCCCGCCGACCTCGACGCCCTGGCCATCCGGGCCCAGTCCCGGGTCTCGGTGTCGCGGGCCCTGGACGGGCTGGACCAGTTCACCCTCCAGATCATGGACGCCGCCCGGTTGACCCGTGACCCGGCCGACGGCACCACCTCGGTCGACGGGGTCCTGGCCATGGCCACCGCCGGCCCCAACCCACCCGCACCCACCTCCGTCCGAGCCGCCCTGGACCGACTGCGGGCGCGACTGCTGGTGTACGGCCCGGACCATCAGTTGCACCTGGTCGGTGGCATCGACGAGATCTCCCCGTACCCGGCGGGGCTGGGCCGACCGGCAGCGGAGCTGGACCCGCGCACGGCCGCCCTCTGCGCGGACCCGGCGAAACTGCGCCGGACCCTGCTGGCCGCGCCGCCGTCGGCGCGGGCGATCCTGGACCGGCTGGCGGCCGGGCCCCCGGTCGGCAGTGTGCCCCCCGGCGCGTTGCAGGCACCGGCCACCGGCAGCGACGACGACCTGCCCCCGGACGAGACCAACGGCGGGGCGCCCACCGGTTCCCCGGTCCGCTGGCTGGTCGACCACCGGCTGCTGGTGCGGGTCGCCGGCGGTAAGGGCGGCACCAGCGGCATGGTCGAGCTGCCCCGGGAGATCGGGCTGCTGCTGCGCCGCGACACCGGGCCGCTGGGTCCGCTGAGCGTCAGCGGGCCGCAGGTGGCCAGCACCCCACGTGAGCCGAAGGCCGTCGACTCCGCCGGGGCCGGGCAGACCATGGAGGTGGTACGCCACATCGAGGCGCTGCTGGAACAGTTGGCCGCCGAACCGGCGCCGGTGCTGCGCTCCGGCGGGATCGGGGTACGTGATCTGCGGCGGTTGGCCCGGGTCACCGGGCTGGACGAGCCGACGGCGGCGCTGCTGCTGGAGGCGGCGTACGCGGCCGGGCTGGCGGGCGAGGTGGAGCTACCCGGCAGCGCCAGCCGGTACGGGGCGGACCAGCAGGTGCTGCCCACCGCCGGGTACGAGCTGTGGCGGGCCGGTTCCCTGGCCGAACGCTGGGCGCAGGTGGCCCGGGCCTGGCTGACCATGACCCGGCAGGTCGGCCTCATCGGGCAACGCGACGACCGGGACCGACCCATCACGGTGTTCTCCGCCGAGGCGGAACGGGCCGGTGCGCCGGCCGCCCGACGGGCGGTGCTCGGCGTGCTCGCCGACCTGGAGCCGGCCGCCGCACCCACCGTCGAGGAGGTGCTGGCGCTGCTCGACTGGCGGGCCCCCCGCCGCAGCCGGGGCCGGGAGGCTGCCCACCGGGAGGTACTGGCCGAGGCGGCCACCCTGGGGGTGACCGGACTGGGGGCGCTCACCTCGTACGGGCGGCTGCTGCTGACCGAGGTGACCGACACCGAGGAGCGGGACAGCAGCGACCCGCTCGGGTTGCGCAACGAGACCGACGACGCCGCCGGCACCACGGTGCGGGTGTTGGACGCCCTGCTACCCGCCCCGGTCGATCACTTCCTGGTGCAGGCCGACCTGACCGTGGTGGTTCCCGGGCCACCGGAGCCGACCCTCGCCGCCGAACTGGAGGCGGTCGCCGAACCCGAGTCGGGCGGTGGCGCGAGCGTGTACCGGGTGACCCCGGGCAGCGTGCGCCGGGCCTTGGACACCGGCCACTCGGCCGAGGATCTGCACGACCTGTTCCGGCGTCGGTCCCGCACCCCGATACCGCAGGGGTTGACCTACCTCATCGACGACATGGCCCGTCGGCACGGCGGGCTGCGGGTCGGCTCCGCCGGGGCGTACCTGCGCAGCGACGACGAGGCGTTGCTCGCCGAACTGCTGGCCGATCGGCGGGTCGAGGAGCTGACCCTGCGCCGCCTGGCGCCCACCGTGCTGGTCACCCCGTACCAGGCCGGGCGGATGTTGGCGGTGTTGCGGGAGGCCGGCTACGCGCCGGTAGCCGAGGACGCCACCGGCTCGGCGGTGCTGACCCGGCCCAAGGTCCGCCGGGCCGCGGCCCGGGTCTCCGTGGGTACCCGGGTCCTCGACCCCCTGGCCACCCCCCGCCTGCCGCTGCCCCGCCTGCTCGGGGTGGTGGAACAGATCCGCCGGGGCGACGCTGCGGCCCGGGCGGCCCGGCGGGCTCCAGCGGCCGTACGGGGTACCGCGACCTCGACCGGCCCGGCCCCCGCACGCGGTCACGCCGACGCGCTGGCCGTCCTCCAGCAGGCGGTACGCGACAAGGCGCTGGTCTGGGTCGGTTATGTCGACGCTCACGGGGCCACCGCATCGCGACTGGTCCGACCGGTCTCCCTCGGTGCCGGCTACCTGCGGGCCGAGGACGAACGCACGGAGATGCTGCACACCTTCGCCTTGCACCGGATCACCGCAGCGGTGCTGGAGAAGTGATCCGGGTCAGCGGCGGCTGCGGCGCACCGACCCGACGATCGCCACGATCAGCAGCAGAGCGGAACCGGCGCCGGCGGCTTCCCCGACCGAATCGATGAAACCCTGCTGGAGGACCAGCCAGCCGTACAGGAACCAGCCGAACAACAGCGCCCCGAGGATCGCGTACGCCACCACCGTGGCGGTGGATACGGGTTCCGCCGAATCGGCCTTGTCACGCGCAAAGATCAGTTCCTGATCAACGGACATCTGCCCTCCCGTACGGTCCGGCGTGCCATCCCAGGGTGTCATTGAAGATGGCAACCGGCCAGCAGCACGGCCGACCGGTCCCGGCAGCTTCTACCCGGCGGCGGGTACGCGGAATCCGACGCGGAAGGTCGGCCCGGGCGCGCCGCTCGCCCCCGTTGGCTGTCCGTGATGGCGGGAAGCGCCCCCGCTTCCTGGCCCGCCTGATCACGGATCGAACGCACACGCACCGCGCCGACCTGGAAGACGAAGCATCCGCAACCGATGCGATTCCGTCTCCCCACCTGCTAAACGCAGCCCGGAAAGGGAAAGGTTGCCGTCCGCGTACGCATTCTTGGCACCGGCTTCGACGTGCAACACTGGATGGTCGCCCGGTGGCAGGTCAGCGGCCTACCGTGCCGACCCCATCGGCCGTACGGAGGAGGAGATTCGGCGTGAGCGGTGGACCCCTGATCGTACAGTCGGACAAAACCCTGCTGCTGGAGATCGACCACCCTGACGCCCAGGCCTGCCGGATGGCCATCGCGCCCTTCGCCGAGCTGGAACGCTCCCCCGAGCATGTGCACACCTACCGGTTGACCCCGCTGGGGCTGTGGAACGCCCGCGCCGCCGGCCACGACGCCGAGGGGGTGGTGGACGCTTTGATCAAATACTCCCGCTACCCGGTGCCGCACGCCCTGCTGGTCGACGTGGCCGAGACCATGGACCGCTACGGCCGCCTGCAACTCGCCAACGACCCGGTGCACGGCCTGGTGCTGCGCGCCCTGGACCGGGTGGTGCTGATCGAGGTCGCCAAGAGCAAGAAGCTCGCCGGGATGCTCGGCGCCAAACTCGACGACGACACCATCGCGGTGCATCCCTCCGAACGCGGCCGACTCAAGCAGGCCCTGCTCAAGCTGGGCTGGCCGGCGGAGGACCTGGCCGGGTACGTCGACGGGGAGGCCCACCCGATCGAGCTGGCCGAGGCCGGCAAGGAGGGGGGCAAGCCGTTCACCCTGCGGTCGTACCAGCGGGAGGCCGTGGAGGCCTTCTGGGCCGGCGGCTCCGGGGTGGTGGTGCTGCCCTGCGGCGCCGGCAAGACCCTGGTCGGTGCGGCGGCGATGGCCGAGGCGAAGGCGACCACCCTGATCCTGGTCACCAACACGGTCGCCGGTCGACAGTGGAAGCGCGAACTGATCGCCCGTACCTCGCTGACCGAGGAGGAGATCGGCGAGTACTCCGGCGAGCGCAAGGAGATCCGGCCGGTCACCATCGCCACGTACCAGGTGCTGACCTCGCGTAAGAAGGGGGCCTTCACCCACCTGGACCTGTTCGGGGCCCGCGACTGGGGCCTGGTCGTCTACGACGAGGTGCACCTGCTGCCCGCGCCGATCTTCCGGTTCACCGCCGACCTCCAGGCCCGCCGTCGGCTCGGGCTGACCGCCACCCTGGTCCGCGAGGACGGCCGGGAGGGCGACGTGTTCAGCCTGATCGGCCCGAAGCGCTACGACGCCCCCTGGAAGGACATCGAGTCGCAGGGCTGGATCGCCCCGGCCCAGTGCACCGAGGTACGGGTCACCCTGACCGACGCGGAGCGGATGTCGTACGCGACCGCCGAGGCCGAGGAGCGCTACCGGATGGCCGCCACCGCCCGCACCAAGCTACCGGTGGTGAAGGCCCTGGTGGACCGGCATCCGGAGGAGCAGACCCTGGTCATCGGCGCGTACATCGACCAACTGCACCAACTGGGCGAATACCTGGACGCGCCGATCGTGCAGGGGTCCACCACCAACAAGGAACGCGAGCGGCTCTTCGACGCCTTCCGCTCCGGTGAAATCCGCACCCTGGTGATCTCCAAGGTGGGGAACTTCTCCATCGACCTGCCCGAGGCGGCGGTGGCCATCCAGGTGTCCGGCACCTTCGGCTCCCGGCAGGAGGAGGCGCAACGGCTGGGCCGGGTGCTGCGACCCAAGGCCGACGGCCGGCAGGCCCACTTCTACACCGTCGTCTCCCGGGACACCATCGACACCGAGTACGCCGCCCACCGCCAGCGCTTCCTAGCCGAGCAGGGGTACGCGTACACCATCGTCGACGCCGACGACGTCCTCGGCCCCTCGCTGCCCTCCTTCGACTGACCCGCCGCTTGATCGACTCCGTTTCGGCGTTGTTGCGGTATCCAGGGCCTGTTGATACCGCTACAACGGCGGAATGGCGGCAGCCTCCCGAATTGCCGTCGGGATCATCCCGGCGCCGCCCGCAGTCTGATGACGACGAGGACCAGGGGACGTCCACAGCCAGGGTGGCCGGTGTTCATGCGCCATGAATAACACCCCGACCGCTCCCAGAAGACCCGTCCGGCGCCTCGGCTCTACCAGCAGTCGGCCAGTTCCGGCCCCAGCGCGCTCCACTGCTGGTGGGGCCGTCCGGGCTGGCCGGGTCGGTGGCCTGCACCACCGCCGACCACGTCCTCGGCCCGAAGCTTCCGACCGTCGACTGACCGGAGCGACGACTCCGGCTCAACCTAACCACCGGCCGGCACCCGGGTCACCCGCGCAGGGTGGCGGCGGGTGCGACCCGAGCGGCCGCCCAGGCAGGGTAGACGCCAGCCAGCATGCCGACGATGAGGCCGCCCGCCGGCCCGGCGAGCAGCAGCAGCGGATCGATCACCACCAACCATCCCTTGAGCAGACACACCACCGAGATCACATCCACTCCGATGATCGCGCCACCAAGCCCGCCCGCCAGCCCGAAGCAACTACTCTCGACGAGAAACTGGCCGGCAACCGCGCGCCGGCTCGCTCCGATCGCACGGCGCAGGCCGATCTCTGAGCGTCGCTCCAGCACCGACACAAGGGTCGTATTGCTGACTCCGAGCGCGCCGATGACGAGGGACACCACGGCGAGCCCCAGGAACAACGCCTGGGTCTCTCCCTCCACCCCTTGCCGAAAGTTACGCAGGTCGGCGGGGGTCTGCACGGTCACGGCAGCCGGATTCTCGGGGATCAACGCCAGCGGCATGGCCGCGCCTACCTGATCCGCCGCGCCGAGTGCCGTACGCGCCACCACGGTCGCTTCCCCGAACGGTTCCCAGCCGTCCCGGCAAGCGTGGTACGGCAGCACGATCGCGTTGGTCAGATACGCGGCGCCGGCAGGGGCCTCGTAGACGCCGAGCACCGCATATGGGACGTCGTTGAGGTAGACGACGGCGTCAACCCGACCCGGGGTGAGGTTGAGCGCCTCGGCGGCCGAACTGTCGAGTATCGCGACATGGTCCCCACGGAGGTCGTGGCCGTCGTCGAAGGTCCTTCCCCGGGCGACGGCAACCTGCAGCGCCCGCAACGCGGCCGGTTGGGCGGCGACCACCGCGACCTGTTCTCCGCCTTCCGCCGAGACGGCGGTGGAGACGTTACTCAGCCGGCCGTCCTCGGTACCCGTACATGTCAAACCGGCCTCGGTCACCCCGTTGACCTGTCGGAATCCGTCCACCGCAGCGGGCTCCGGACGTACCCGCGCATCGTTGAATCGAGCGGAGACCGCTGTCGCCTGGGTCGCGTCGAACCGACCGGAGATCGCCTCCGCAGCGCTCGCGCTGATCCCCACGGTGGCGACGGTCGCTGCGATGCCGAGCCCGATCCCCGCCGCGGTGAGCATCGAGCGGCCGCGGCGGCCGAGCACCGCGAGGTACGCCTGGCCGAACACGTCGGAGGCGCGCGTACGGACGCGGTCAGACCGCATGACCGTCCATGACCCGAATCACCCGGTCAGCGCGGGCCTCCACCTCCGCCTCGTGAGTGACGATGACTACGGCACGGTCCGCCGCGACCAGGTTGCGCAGCAAGTCGAGTACGGCGGAGGTGTTGGCGGCGTCGAGATTGCCGGTCGGCTCGTCGCAGAGGATCAACGGGGGATCATGCACAAGCGCGCGGGCAATGGCTACCCGCTGCTGCTCTCCGCCGGACAGAGTGGTGGGCCGGGCTTCCAGCCGATGGCCGAGTCCGACCCGCTGCAAAGCTCCGACGGCTCGCGCCCGCCGGTCTCCCCGTCGTCCCTGGTGGACCAGGGGCAGCATGACATTCTGCACTGTGTCCAGATACGGTACGAGGTGAAAAGACTGGAAGATGAACCCGATCTCGGTGGCTCGCAGTCGAACTCGGTCGCGTTCAGAGAGGCCGATCGCCGACCTTCCCTTGATCTTCAACAAGCCATGGGTCGGTTCGTCCAGCAGGCCGAGGATATTCAGCAGGGTTGACTTCCCTGAGCCGGACGGGCCCGCGATCGCCACCATCTCGCCGCCACTGATCTGGATCGACACGCCCTTCAGCACGTCAACCTCCGGCGGGCCAGAGTAGCGCTTGGTCAGTCCCACCAGTTCCAGCAGCGGAGTTTCGGCAGCGGTGACGGCGAAGGTCATCGGGGAGCCTCAGCATCGCGCTCGGCGACCACCACCCGGGCACCCACCGGCAGTTCCCCGGTGCGGGGCCGGACGGCGACCCGGCCGCCCACACTGAGGAGGACCTCGACCTCGACCAATCTGACCGAGCCACCGGCCTCGGCAATCTCCACCGAGACAGACTCGTCCGCGCCGGTCCAGAGCGCCGAGGCGGGCACTACCACCGCATCAGCGGAACTGCGGGAGCGTTCCATGAAAATCTCCCACTGCTGGCCGAGCGCAGCGCCGGCCGGCTTGCCGGTCAACTCGAAGACGGCCTCGCGGTCCCCGCTGTCGGTTGCTTCCGTGGGCTCTGAGGTCGCTGAGGACTCAGCGGTTCGGTCCGCCGATCCGGCCCGCTCGCTGCCCGTGCCCACGGTTCGGATCTCCAGTAGCCGAACCACAGGCCCCTCGGCGTCGCCGAGACGAAACTTTCCGCCCTTGGGCATCGATTCGATCAAACGCTCAGTGGTGGGGTCGAGGCGCACCCGCAACTGCCACTTGCCACCGGCGAGCGTGACGAGCGGTCCGCTGCCGTCGCCACCGACTCTGCCTGGCGTCGAGCCGACCGCCGCTGGTAAGTCGGGCACGAAGAAGAATTCTCCCGTCGGGATCCTGAGGTGCTTTCTTTCGTCGGCCGAGGAACTTGGCTCAGGCGAAGGCTCCTCACCGGTCTCGGCCTGGTCGACCAAGGGGGCCGGGTAGCCAATGGACCGGTAGAGCCCACGCAGGTCGGCGACCGTCCGAGAATCGAGTCTCCCGGTGACAGGGGTGCCGTACCGGACGCGAAGAGCCTCCTGCATCTGGCGTACGTCCGGGCCCTCATCACCATCACCGATGTCCCGGTAGGCCGGGAAGCGACCGGACAGCACGATCACGGGCCGGCCGGACACCTCGGCGACCACCTGCCCGGAGCGAACCGACTGACCGGTCTTGACCGGCACCTTGGTAATCACCTGACGACTCACCCCGGGTTGGGCGGTCGGCCCGGTCACGGTGACGACGGTCTCTCGGCTCAGTATCCCGCTGACGGTCGCCGAATCCAGCAGCGGCCCAGCCGTAACCAGCGCAGTAACCAGCGAGGGCGAGGGTGGTGTGGCGCGCGCGACCCAATGTGCTGGCGACCTCGCCTCCGACCCGACCTGCCAGATCCAGACGGAGGTCGCCAGGAAAAGCACCGTGGCTACCCAGCCCGCTATTCGTCGTCGATTCATGGATATCCCCGTCTGCCGATTGTCAGCCCTGGAGCGCCTGCTGCCCTCGCTCGAGAGCGGCGGACATCGCGTCTCGGTAACCGAAGATCTGCGTCTCGTACTGCGCCAAAGCGTCCTTGAGCGCCTTGCTCCAGGCACTCTTCTGGACGTCGCGCAGACCGCCCTGATCCGCGCAACCGGCATCCGCGACCGCGAGTGCGATCTCCTTCTTCAGGGCCTCGGCGGGGGGCCAGGGGCCACCGGCCGGTACGGTGCCCCCCGGCCGCGCACCGACCGGGTAGTGGAAGAACTGTGCGTATCGAACCGCGTCCTCGGGATCCTTGAACTTCGGGTAGTCCGCCTTCTCAAGGCAGAGGGACCAGTCCTTCGCAGCGGCCGTCAGGCTCGGATTTTTGGTGTACGCCGCCTCGGCCGCCTCACGGATCTTGGTGGTTGGACTCTCCGGCGCGGCCACCTGTCCGTAGACGGCCGAGCGAGCCTCACCGGTACAGCCACCGAGCGACGGTCTACCACCAATCTGATCGGCAGGCACCGCTGCCGTGGATTCCCCGGTGAGCGCCTCCAGATAACGGCGTTCCTCTTCAGGGGAGGCAAAGGTGAACTCCGGTTCAACAGGCGCCTCTGTCTGCTGCTCCTCGGTGACGCCATACCCCCTTGCTCGGGCCTCTTCGAGCAGCGGTGAGGAGCGCGGCGCAACGGTCACACTGCCGTCCGAGGACGCCTGCCGACGTGGGAATTTGTCGACCCCCTTGCTCCGCAGGCAACTCTCGGTCAATCTGACAATCAGTCCTTTGACCTGCAGTTCCGACTCGAGCGCCTCATTGAGCACCGCCTGTGGACCCTGCTGAGTGCCACCGGTCAGAGCGGACCTGTCGGTTGTTGGATCCGCCTCCGTTCCGGCCCCGGAACCGCCGCAACCGGTGGCCACCCAGACGACGCCGAGTGAAACCGCAGTGCAAGCGATCAACCTCATGCGGAGCAGGACAGACATGAACAGGCCTTCCTTAGAGCAAGGATCGGATGAGCGCCGAACCGCGCGGTGAGCCTAACTTCCGTCACGTCCGTGTGGTAGGCCACCACGCGGTTTCCCGACAGTACGACCCGCGCGGCCGGTCCCGCCGCACACCCTAGCGCGTTGACCGCTCACCATTTCGAGTAATGCCCGGCACGGGCAGGACGACCGTAATTCACCACAGTCTGCCATCGCCCAGATCATGGGGGCACGATATTCTCGTGCCCCCATGATCGGCTAGAAGTAGGCCACTGATCCACAACTGGACGACCAGACCAATGCGGACGTCTTTTGGTCCAGAACCCCTAGGTAGCCGAGAACGTATCCGGGCCGAAGGCACCGACTGGTACCGGATCCGCCCGCGACGTCGTAGAACTTCGTCGCGTTTCCAGCGTTACTGTTGTTCCGCGCCGAACGGGAGTCGTTGTTCATGCCGTTGTAGGGCGAAGGGATCGTCGCCATGTTCCACACATCGTTGTAGTAGCCGTAGCCAGTGTATTGCAGCTGGTAGTCGTGGAAGAGGCAGACGTATCCCGATGAGCAGCTACCCTCCCACACGCTGATGTACGAGGCTGCCGCGCTCGCCGGCTGAGCCCCGGTCAAGCCGATTCCTGCGGCCATCACGAGCGACGCGATTCCCGCGGCTATCCGCGCCTTCGCCCTGCGCATCATGTGTTCTCCCCTACTTTCCGTGATTGTTCGGAAGTGCGAGACCGCCGAGGCAAGTACAGGCGACCCTTTTTGGCAGAAGCCCTATACGCTCGACTCAGAAGTAGGCAACGGATCCGCAGCTGGAGGACCAGACCAACGCGGACGTTTTGTTGTCCAGCACTCCCAGGTTGCTGACAGAGTATCCCGGCCGAAGGCACCGACTGGTGCCGGAACCGCCCGCGACGTCGTAGAACTTGGTGGCGTTTCCGGCGCTGCTGCTGTTCCTCGCCGAAGAGGCGCTGTTGTTCATACTGTTGTAGGGGGACGAGATTGTCGCCATGTTCCACACGTCGTTGTAGTAACCGTAACCGCCGTACTGCAACTGGTAGTCGAACAGCAGGCAAACGTAGCCGGACGGGCAACCGTTGATCCAAACTTCGTTCACGCTGATGTAGCTGGCGGCGGCGCTGGCTGGCTGGGCGGCGCCCAAGGAAAGTGCCATCGCCCCAGCCGCGAATACCGCTGCGACAATCTTTTTCAACCTTGAACTCGACCTCGACCTCGACATTTCTCGCTCCCGGAGAATAGAAACTAGTACGGCAGCCGCCGTTTGAGATTTCGCTGATGGGAGCGGGTAGAGGTGGCGCGGCCACCGCGTGATCGTCTGT